>NZ_JBHMIM010000043.1:0-68255 GCF_048060115.1 Micromonospora sp. LOL_023 | reverse complement strand
CCCAGGTCAGAAGGCACCTGTCTTTCAAGATCCACTATGTGGACCCGCCCATAATGAAGGGCTGAGGCTAGACGTTCCTGTCTCGCTGGCCCCGGACAGTGAAGTTATCTCAACAAGATCTGTAGCCATGTTCGAAGTGAAGTAGAACGAGGGCGGCTTTCGCGATATCGCCGATCTTCGTCGGCGGGGTCGTGACACCTTGCAGGACGCGCCATCTCTGGCTCAACAACGCGAATCCGCGTTCGCCGAGGCACCGCATCGCCCGGAGCAGCGTGTTGTAGGACCGGTTGTCAACGTGGAGCCGGTGTCCACCGGCAGGCTTCTTCACCGGGGTGTACACGCCCTGACCTGCTCCTTCGTACCCAGAATCCGCCAAGGTAGGTAATCCGCGAGCGGCGGCGGCGTAGAGCGCGCCGAGGACCTCTTCCTGGGCGATACGCAGGTCATGGACGGAGCCGGGAGCGACACCGGAGACCCATACCGGGAACCCGTCCGGGCGCATCAAGGCCTGGACGTTGCCGCCGAAGTCGTGGGTCTTGCCGGAGTAGTAGGCGTCGATGGTCTCGCCCTTCCTGCTGACAGTCTTCTCCGTGTACCGGTCGCTGTCGACGACCTTGCCGTCGAGGATCAGGTGCGACCAGCCCTCGGCCTCGACCCGGTCGAGGGCTGCGGTCAGGTCCGGCGCCTGCGCGGACAGCACCGTCAGGACCTCGTCGTGGTAACGGTAGGAGGTGGCCCGGGACAGCCCGAAACCGGCGCCGAGCTGGGGGATGTCCACGCCGCGGTTACGGAACCAGACAAGGCCGAACACCGCCTGCCGCCAGCAGGTGAGCAGCCGGGTGCCCTTGCGTGTGCCCAGCGAGCGGCGGCGCGCGCGCAGCAGACTCGCCACGTGGGCGACGAGTTCCCTCGGGACGTCGAGTGTGGCACGATAAGTGATCACGTGGGGTCCTCTTGGTGACGGATTCTTGTGGTGAGACCGGTTTATCGGAGGACCTCACGTCCCACAAATATCGTCGCTATTGCCCTTTATGTGCGTGTCGCACCGTTCAACAAACCATTCGTTGTTGAGATAACTTCAGTGCACGCCGTGCCTACGTCGAAGGCACCTCCTTGAGTCGGCGTAGCAGTTCCTCGCTCAACAATCGGAAGTCCTGAAAGCAGCGCTGAACGAGGGTTTGCGTGCTTCCCAGAGCTCCGTCTGCGGACCTCAAGTCGAACATCGGTTTACGTGCGTCGTGCGCCAATGGCATGAGGCTTTGATAATTGCGTAGCGTAGCAATCTCATATTTGGTCCCAATATCGAATTGGGGGTGATTGAGTACCGATGCGGAAAAAACGCGCGGGATGCGCTCGAGCCATCGCCGGTACGCGTGAACCGGTCGATCGAGACGCATCGTCGGTTGCATGATTACGTATCCCAATGGCTCCATCGTTCCGGAGGGTGCGGCGATAGCCTGTGGAATCTTTGGCAGTACGGTGTTCTGCCACACCGATCGCCATTCCCGAAGGGCTGGCCCTAGGTTCTTCAGCCCTCGTAGGGAGAACAAGTCTGCGGCCAACGGCATGAGAACCGCGTCCGCTGCAAGAAGCGCTGCTCTGTTGATCGCACCCAGGTTTGGGCCGACATCGATGAGAATAATCTCGGCGTCAACCTCGTCGGCGGCCTCTCGGATGATCCGATGGAAAGCGGTGGTTACCCGAAGAGCAGCCAAGTCGCTACCCGTGTATCCGCGGGGCCAAGCTGCGGAAAGATTGTCCTCAAATCTGCTCAGGTCCAAGTCTCCCGGGATCAGCCATAAATCTTGGTTGATAGCCACTGGCGTGATTGCCCTGATGTCTCCGATGCCGTCCATGATAGGTTGAATAGCCGTTACCACGGTTCCCGATGTTTGCTCTGTTTGTGTCCAAAGTCGGGCCTGGTGGGGTCCGCCCCAGGCCGGCGTTGCGGGCTCGTCCCAGAGCAGACCGAGGCTCTCCTCATCAAGAAAGGCTGCGGTCAGGTTGGACTGCGGGTCAAGGTCGACCGCAAGGACTCGATGGCCGAGCCGCTGCAACATGTGCGCCAAGTGGTAGGTGAGCGTGGTCTTGCCTACGCCACCTTTGTTGTTGAACATGGCCACGGAGATCATGCCGAGCTCCCCATCGTTACTGTCCAGGAAGAGTCGTCAACCACAAAGATCGGTTTGGGGTTTCCGTTTCGTTGCAGCGAGCTGCGGATTCGGCCGATTCCTCGCCCGAACTGGTTAACGTAACCAAGTGACTTCATGGCCGCCGCCAACGACGGGTTCCGGTAGTCATTAACTTTATCGAAGTTGTCTGCTCGCACCTGTCCGAACGGGCCGCCGGGATTGGTCACCTCGATACGGTCGTCGAACCAGGCCACCCGGACTGGTGCGTGCGACGACTCATAGTTGCGATGCATGATTGCATTCATGCAGGCCTCGCGCAGCGCGTCGAACGGGTAGTTCGGGCGCGGTTCTTCTCTGAAGCCGCTGGCTTGAACTAGGCGGGTGTGCAGGTGACCGCGCAGGACGACTTCTAGGCGTTCGGCTGCGTTGATGATATTTGACCTGATATCTTGCTCGTCGAGAACCGCTCCTCCGACATCAATTCCTTCGTAGCGCACAAATTGCACATATGCGCCCGGCAATCGATTCGTCGGGTCCAATCCAACCAGTAGCATCCCGAGTACAGTCGGGGTGCCGTCCACGTCTGCAAGCCGAAGTGATGCGAGTTGTTGCTCGATCGAACGGTGGTTCTCCTCAATCACCGACTGATCAACCGCCTGCCGTAGGTACCCTGAACGAAAGAGCTCGAGATCGAGGTCTGTTAACTCGCTCCCCGGCACGACTCGGACATCGAATGGTGTATCGAAGGATCGACGTCGTTCGGACAGGACTCGTTCGTCGTCCCTCGTTGCGCGACGGGTCGAGGGGCCAGGGCGAACGTAAACTACGTTGTCGAAACGAACTGGTGGTGTGCGAGATGCGTTGACTTTGACTAAGATTACGTTCTCTCCGCCAAATTTTTCGGCGGTGACAACCATCGATGGTCGGTCCAGAATCAGCCCTTGATCCCGGTATTCGGTAACCTTTAGTAAAGCTGCATCAGACACGTCTAGCCCGCCAACTGGCTTGCCGCTGTCGTCAACGCCGATGATGAGATGACCTCCGCCTGTTCCCGGCAAATCGTTTGCAAGGGCGCAAATCGCCTTGCGAAGCGCATTTCGGTCTGTCGCATCCCGCTTGAACTCCAGGATGGCCGTCTCCTTGGTGCCTAGAAGCGTGGCGAGGTCACTGTTCATGGCCTGATTCTCCCTCACGGGTGGAGGAGATCTCCGGCAGTATCGAGCCGCGTGGCGAACCTGCGGTGGGTGCCACGGGGTCGAACGCCAGCCTGCCGAACTGCGCAGAGCACGCCCGACCGTGCAGCTGATGCAGCGTGACACGGTGGATCCGTCCGTCGAATCGGTCAGGCGACCGTGCGGGGCTACTGCCTTCGTCCCGCATGGCAGCCGAGCTTGCGTCAGGTGCAGGCGGCTCGGCGTCGTCGCCCCGGATTGAGCGTGTCGACTCGACCTTCTCGCTCGCAGCCGAGTACGAGAGCCGGACTTTACATGGGCGCCGGCCAGGCCGGTATGTCCTCCGTGCTCTACACGGGATCGCAACGAACAACAGGTCGATCCCAAGTGTCGGACCACCATGATCCTCTTGGCCCGCCGGGGTTGCCTGCGCTACAGCGGGTCTTGGACACCCGCGTCGGCCCGGGACGAGAGGAACGGGATCGACGCGATCTTGTCTCCTGGCAGGTTGTTCCAGAGCAATCCGGTTGGGCGGGCAGCAGGCGAGCAGGAGATGATCTCGTCCGGCGTGACTACGAAGTCAACGCGGAAGTCATGCTCGGCTTCTGGTAGATCGCCATCCACTACTTGCAGCGGGTGGACGGTCGTCACGATGGTGGTGTGCGGACCGATAAGACCTTCTTCCGCAAGTAGGGCAAGCTCGATGTCGGAGTAGCCAGCGCCTTTACCGACCCGGACGCCGGACGGGTTGACGGCGACGCTGCCGCAGACGACCAGGTCAATCGGTGGCATGTCGCTGGGCGACACGCTGGGCGCGAATGTCGCGGCAGCCTGATGGGCGGCTGCCTCGGCGGGCGGCATGGGGAGCGCCGGGGGGTCAAGCCGGTAGAACGGCTTGATGGTGGCAAGGTTGGGCACGGCCATGTAGACGGTCTTGCCGGCGGTGAGCGCCATCGCGCGTACGGGCAACTGGGCTCGATCGGGGTTCGCCTTCACGGTCGAGGCAGTCTGCCAAGCGGGCAGCTCCGCCAAGCGGGCAGCTGCCGCGTCCGCTCCGGCAAACGCTGGGATGTGACCTGCGACGCCCGGTTCGACGACACGATGACGCTCCAGCGCGGCCCAGACCTGCTCACGGATGCGCTGCTTGTCCTGCCTGGCTGGGTCTTGTCCGGCTGTCACGTTGATTCCCTTACTCAGGCGGCCATCAGGGTGAGCAGCCGGTCCTGGACGTCTTGGACTTCGGCGGTGTTTCGCCAAGGGCTGAGGGCACGGCCTGCGGTGAAGGCGACGGTTAGTCCACCACCACCCCGGGTCGATTCCGTGATGTCGATCGCTTGATGCAAGCTGTGGACGGCGGCGCTCACGGCATGTTGCTGGATGTACGCCAGGGAGAGGTTCGCCGCCGCGACGGCCGCTGCCTTGGTCCGACCGGCCGTACTCAGGGTGTCGGAAAGGAACCGTGTGGCCTGGTTCGCGTCACCGAGTGACAGGTAGCACGAACCGGCCATCCGGCTGAGGTCGACCGGCGAGAACAGGAGGGACGCTTCGTCTTGGCTGTCGACCTTGCCGAAGTGTCCTTCTGCTGCCCGCAGGAGTCGTTCGCACGGTCGCCGCTGCTGGCGCATGGCGTGTGCCTCGGCGGCGTGGAGCAGCGCCAGGCCTGCGAGGACATTGCTGTTGCTGCGACTCGTGGCGGCTGCCTGGGTTGCCATCTGCGCACCTGCCGCCGGGTCCTTCTGCCCGTAGATCGCGACGTAGCTACGCCTCAGCTGAGCCCGTCCGGCAGCGATCGGATCGCCGCACTCGCCTGCGGCGTCGACCGCCTGATCGAGATAGGCCAGGGCGGTGGCGTTGTCGCGGCGCATCGACGCGTCCCAGAGCAACTGGCCCATCAAGGTCGCCGACTCTGCGGCAGCGGCGTTGAGGTCGCGCAGCACTCGTGACCTCGTTGCGTGGGTGCGGAGGAACATGATCTGACCGTGCCGCTCACCCACGATGCCGAGCAGTGCTGCTGCCGGCGCGCGGTCGTACTGCGCATCGAGCGCCGCAACCTGCTCGCGCAGGTGAGCCACGGTTACCAGGTCGACGCTGCCGGGATTGGCGAGGACGTACTCCAGGCGTTGAGCCCCGTCCCGAGGGAGGCGACCGGAGATCATCTGATCGGCGTCCAGGGCTGCGGCGAATCGCGATCGGACTTCCTCGGTGGCGCGACTCAGATCACGATCGAGGATTTCCTGGGTCTCGTCCCGCAGCCGAATCATCTCACCGCGCTGTTCCCAGTTGGTTACCGATGCGACCGCGACCCCGAGATGTGCGGCGAACGCACGGATGCTCATCCGCCTTGCCTGGCGCAGTGCGCGAGCCTCCTTGCCTGACCATCGCGCTATCGCTACCACGGCGATCCCCCCTGGTCGGCACCCCACAAGCTGATCTGTCGACGGAGGTCAGTCTAATGCGGCCAATGCCGTGGTCGGTAGTCCCGAAGTAGGACAAGACCGGTACACCACGGCGTATCGCCGCGCCAAGTGGCAAATGCAGGATCGAACTCGCTGATCGTGCAACGAACTCGGGAGACCAGTGAGCACCTTCTGTCGAAAGAAAAGTGGCAACTGGAGGATTCGTGCCAACAATCGCGGTGATCATTTCCTACATGCTGGCTGGGCTTGTCGGCGTGGTGGGTGGGTTCGTGTTGTGTCGGTGTCGGCACCGGTGGTGTCCGGTGTGTGGGCAGACGTTGACGTGCCGGGACTGCACCGCGCCGATCGAGCGGACCTGGGGCAGCGGGCCACCACCGCCACCGCAGTCGGGCCCGCGTGGGCGGCGGTGGCGCAACCAGACCGGGGCGCAGCACCGGTGACCGGGCGCGACGATGTGCTGCACGTGCCCGTACGGCCGGTCTGGTCCTGTTCGGGGTGTGGGCCGCTGGTCGACTGGCCGTGTGAGTACGCGCGGGCCGAGTTGACCGCGAACCTGGACCCGATCTCGCGCAGCATGTACGCGGCCGAGCGGATGGTGGAGGCGATCGCCGACCTGCCGGCCGAGGCGACGCCGGGGGAGCTGTTCACCCGGTTCCTGGCCTGGACGAGGCGGGCCGGCCGGTGACCGTCTACCGCACCTGCACCCGCGACTGGTCCACCACCACCCCCGCAGCGGCACCGTTGGCGGAGCCGGCCGTACCGCTGCCGCCGGCCGGTCGGCTGGCCGACGAACTTTTCCTGATCGCCCACGACGACGTCACCGGCAAGCGGCGTGCCCCGGCCGGGGTCGTCGGGCGTGGCCTGGCCGCCGCGATGCTCGCCGACCTGGCCTTCGTCGGCGCGGTCACGGTCGCCGCGACCGGCAAGGTCGTCACCGGTACGGCCGCGCCGGGTGCCGTCGACCCGTGGGAGCGGACGGTGCTGCGCTGGATCGACACCGACACACTGCACCCGCCGGCCGCCTGGATCGATCGGCTCGCCGGGCACGCGTACCGCAGTGTCGCCGACCGGCTGACGGTCGCCGGGGTGGTGCGGCCGCGCAGGGTCCGCCGCTGGTGGCGCCGGGAGACCGCCTACCCGCCGGTGGACACGAACGTCGCGGCCTGGCCGTGGGCGCGGCTGTCGATGCGGGTACGCCGCAGCATCCGCCTCAGCGTGTACGACAGCGCGTTGGCCCGGCTGTGTCTGACGACCGGTCTCGGCGGCTACGTGCTCGGTGTGGACACGTCGACCGCCCGGCGGCAGCTGCGGCAGTTGCTCACCCCCGTACCGCCGGGGGTCGACGAGCTGGTGCGGCATCTTGCCGCCGCAGGCGCACGGAGTCGGCACGGCCAGCACGACCGACGGAGCCGACGGTGACCACGACCGCCGGCGGCCCGGCCGGCATCGTGCGGGTACGGCGGGCCGGGGTCGACGACGTGCCGCGCCTGGCCCGGGTGCTGGTCGACGCGTTCGTCGACACCCCGCAAGCCCGCTGGCTGATCCCGGACAAGACGCGGCGGCAGGACGTCTACCAGCGGCTCTGCCCCGACCTGCTGGCCCAGGCGATGACCGCCGGCACCGTGCACACCACCGTCGACCGGGCCGCGGCGGCGCTGTGGCTGGCGTACCCGGTAGCGCGCACCACCACGGATCGGCAGGCGGCCCGGCTGCGGCGGATCACCGGCCGCCACGCCGACCGGTTCCTTCAGCTCGCCGGTCTGCTGCACACCCACGCCCCCCGCCAACCACACACCTACCTGGCGTACCTGGCGGTGGCACCGCCGGCATCGCCAGCTACCTCGTCGCGACCAGCCCGGCCGCCCGCGACCTCTACCTACGCCACGGCTACCGGCCCACCACCCGGCACCCGCTGGTGTTGCCCGACAACGGGCCGCCGATCTGGCCGATGTGGCGCCAACCGCACCCGGCCAGCCCGTCCACCGACACCATCACCACCCGATGACCCCGCGCGCGACATCGAGGTGATGCTGACGCACGTCATCTTCGCGTTTTGACGTGCGTCAGCATCACCTCGATGTGCCGCGCCGACCTTGACGTCTCACGCCGGCCGGGCGCAGCTCGCCCAGCTCAGCGTCGATGATCAGGTGTTCGTCGCCGCGTTCGTGCGGTTGCACGGCTCGATCAAGAAGATGGAGCGGATCTTCGGGGTGAGTTACCCGACGGTGAAGTCCCGGCTGAACCGGATCGCCGGGCAGGTGTGCCGATCGACCTGACCCAGCTCAAGCCGCAGCACATCGAGGAGTTGGTCGAGCAGCTCGACGACCTCACGGTCGACGTCGACCAGCCCGACGTCAAGGTCAAGGTCTTTTGCGAGTGATGCCGCGACAGCTGCGGATGCCCGTCCGGACCACGGGGTCGGGCGGGCATCCGGGAATTACCGCACCGTCGCCAGCATGACCGCCTGGTCGTCGCGTTCGGCACCCCGGGCGCGACGGACCAGACGGCACACCTCGCGCAGGCCAGCCGCCGCCATCCAGGCGGCCACCTGGTCTGCGGTGACGAGGTGCCGCTCCAGAACGATCTCGTGGCCGAACCGGCGGTACGTCGCGGCGACGTCGCGCGTACCGTGTCCGGCCTGGAACCCGACGAGCAGGTGGCCGCCCGGCCGCAGTACCCGGGCGGCCTCGGCGAAGACGCGGCCCTGACCGGCGTGCGGCGTGTGGATCGTCGAATACCACAGCAGTACGCCCGCGAACCGGCCGTCCGGAAACGGGAGCCCGGTCAGCGTGCCGACGGTGAACGGCAGCTCCCGGTGGTCACGGCGGGCCATGGCGATCATGCCCGGTGACAGGTCGACCCCGACGACTCGGCAGCCCCGATCGGCGAGATGCTGGCTCATCCGACCGGCACCGCAGCCCGCGTCGAGCACCAGCGGGTCGTCACCCGGCCCTGACCCGGCCCGCACCGCCTCGGCGAAGGCGTCGACCATGGCGAGATCCAGCGGCGCCTCGGCGCGGGTGTCCGGCAGGCGAGCCGCGTAGTCGGCGGCCACCGTGTCGTAGGCACGCCGTACGCCCCGCGAGTCGGACGGAGCACCCGAGACGGACACGACCGGTCAGGCCGTGCCGGCGAGGTACGCCGCGCGGCGCTGCGGTTCGAACTTCTCGATGGCGTAGCGCAGCATCACCCTCGGCATGTCCCGTTGGTGCCGGGTGAGGAACGCCTCGGCCACCGTACGGTCGCGGTTGCCGACCTCGCGCAGCATCCAGCCCACCGCCTTGTGGATCAGGTCGTGCGGGTCATGCAGCAGGCGCTGCGCCAGCCGCAACGTCCAGTCGAAGTCCCCGGCCCGGATGAAGGCGAACGTTGCGGTGATCGCGATCCGCCGGTCCCAGACCAGCCCCGAGGCGGCCAGCCGGTCCAGTACGGCGCGGTCCTTGTCCAACAGCCACGGGCCGACGATGTACGGGGCGCACGAGTCCACCAGGTCCCAGTTGTCGATCCGGTCGGTGTGCGCCAGCACGGTGTCGAAGACGGCGGCCCGCTCCCGCTCGTCGCCCTTGGTGAACCTGCGCACCAGGATGAAGATCGCGGTCAGCCGCTCCTCGTGCACGTCGCCGGTCAGCAGCCGCGTCGTCTCGGCCAGCGACAGGTCACGCCAGTACCGACCGGCCACTCGACGCAGGTCCGGCGCCGGTACGCCGAGCGCCCGGTCGCCCTCGCCGTACCCGCCGGGTTTGATCTGCAGGAACCGGTGCGTCTGCTCGGCGCGACGTGGGTCGGCGAGGTCGGCGAGTGCCCGGCGGACATCGTCACAGGTGGCCATCGACCGACAATGTACCGTCGCCGGGAGCCGGCCAGCGCCGCTACGGGCGGCGGGCGACGATCAGATCGCGGACGATCGCCTGATCGACCCGGTGCGCGAACCCGGCGTACCCCGGACCGTCGGCTACCTCCAGACCTGCCTTGACCAGCAGGGCGGCCAGATCATCGCGGGCGGCGACCAGGGTGTTCCAGGAGATCCCCACTGCCCCGCTGGGGCGCAGCAGCGCCACCCACACCGGCAGCGCCTCGGCCAGCAGACCCAGCGGATCGCGGGTCAACCGGTCCGCCTGACCGCGGGTGCCGTGCGCCACCCCGTACGGCGCGTCAGTGACGATCGCGTCGAAGCTGCCGGCGCGGAAGAAGTCCCGGCCGCGCCGGGTGTCGGCGTGCACCATCGTCAGATCCAGGGTGCGCCCCGACTTGTGGTCCTCCTTGTTGGCCGCCAGCGTGATCGCCAGTCGTCGGCCCAACTGGGTCCGGTTGCGCCGCACCTGAGCGATCTCCGACGAGTGCTTGAGCCGCTTGTGCTTCAACCAGGTACGGATGAAGTTGGCGTACACCTCGAAGTCCTTGCCGTCTATCTCCACCCCGGCGGCGTGCCAGCCGTACATCATCGCCTGGTTGAGCGTGGTGCCCCGGCCGCACATCGGATCGAGGACCCGCAGCGGCGGTGAGTCCGGGCCGAGCGGGTCGGCCACCGTGCCGGACCGGCCGGCACCGGCCGAGCCGGTGGCCGCCAGAGCGGTGACGTTCAGCAGCAGCTTGGTGAACTGCTCGTTGGTCTTCCCGGCGTACTTCGGGATGGTGATCAGGTCGCTGTCGAAGCGGTCCCGGCCGGCCGCCGCGACCGGCCGCAGCAGGTCACCCTCGCGGGCGAAGAAGGCGTACCGGGCGGAGAGGTTGGCCAGCGTCGACAGGTCCCGGTCGGTCAGCTCGTCGCCGGTGAAGCACACGTACGGCAGCCCGCCGATCACGGTGGTCCCGACGTCGGTCAGTCGTCCGCCGAACGCCAGGTCGCTGAAGACCGCCAACTCGGCGGCGGCCAGCTCGACGGCGGACTCGGCGTACACCCGGTTCGCCGACGGGTGGATCAGCAGGGCGTACTCGGTCATTCGTTGGTCCGTTCAAGGTCGGTGGCCGCGCGGCACGGCGCGATGGGACCCACGAGTGGTACCACACCGGCCGGCTGCGTATGGTCACCGCCATGGCAGCCAAGCGGGGGCGGCGCCTGCCGTTGGCGGACCGACCGCTCACCGAGCCGCATCCGGCCCGGCTGCCGGCCGCGCATCCGCGCCGGGCGGCGATCCTGGCGGCGCACACGACGGCGCTCGACTCGGGTGACGCCGGCTATCTCGACCCGGGCACCGGACTGTTCGTGCTGACCGCGTCGTTCCTCGCCCGCCGGGGCACCTGCTGTGACCAGGGTTGCCGGCACTGTCCGTACCTGGCGTGATGATCCGGTGCGTGGTGCGGCGCGCGGGCCCGCAGAGTGGCGGACTTTCGCGGCAACGGCGAAAGCCGTACGGTGTGCAACGGACAATCCGCCTTTTCGACCGGCCTGACCCGTGGAGGTCACTGTGGGCGTTCGGCTGCGTCTGCCTGGTCGGCTGCGCGTGTGCGCCGTCGGCATGATTCTGCTGCTGGCCGCCGGATGCTCCAACGAGGCGGCGGCCACCGAACCCGGCGCAACCGCCTCGGATGGCCCGGTCAGCCCGTCGCCGAGTCCGGTCGAGCCGTACCCGGCGGTGCCCCGCCCGCCCGCCGCCGAGGCAGGTGGCGCGTGTGAGATGTTCGACTTCGACGTCGTCGAGCAGACCGTCGGCTTCCGGTTCGAGGTGGCGGCGGCCAGCACGCACGAGAAGACGCAGTCGTGTCTGCTGCGGCCGGACGAGGAGCCGTTGCCGGACCTGATGGTGTCCATCTCGGACACGAAGGCGAGCGCGGCGGTGTTCGCCGACGACGTCGCTCCGGTGGGGGCCAAGAAGATCGAGAATCTTGGCAAGGCCGCCTACTGGGTCCCGCTCAAACCGGACCCCGACACCGGGTACGGGGCGGCGCTGGAAGTCAACTGGATCACGGCGGATCCGAAGTCGCTCAGCCTTCGTTGGACGTTCGCGCCCGGCGACGACGAGCTTTCCGCGGTCGAACTCGCGCCGAAAATGGTGGAACTGGCCCGTGTGGTGCACGAAAACCGCAAGAAGTGATCAGTCAATTGCGGAAAGTGAATAAGTGGTCGCGAAGAAGCGAACCAGCCGGCGGTTTTCGCCGCCGGCCACCGCGCGTGCTGAGCAGTCGTACTCGCTGACAGGTCTTGCTGACTGAGGTCGTTCAGGCCGGGGCGCCGGCGAGCGAACGACCGTGATCGGCGGCCGCGACGAACACCCGGGAGGCGACCTCGCGTGGCAGATGGATCCGCTCCCCGGACCGGTCGATGGTCACCCCGTCGCGTTCCTGGGCCACGGTGACCGTCGCGCCCGGGTCCACGCCGGCCGAGTGCAGCTGGCGGAGTACGTCGGCGTTGGTCTGCACGCTTTCGCAGATCCGCCGCACCACGACCGTCCCGGTCAGCCCGGGAAAGGCCAGGTTGCGTTCGGTCTCCGGGCCGATCTCCGGATCCGCGAGGACCGCCGGTCCGTCGCCGAACGCGTCCAGGCCGGGGATCGGGTTGCCGTACGGCGACCGGGTCGGCCGGTTGAGCAGGTCGTAGACCTTCTTCTCGACCGCATCGCTCATCACGTGCTCCCACCGGCAGGCCTCTTCGTGGGCCTCCTCGTAGGGCATGCCGATGACGTTGACCAGCAGGAGCTCGGCCAGTCGGTGCTTGCGCATCACCGACACCGCCTGCGCCCGGCCGGCGTCGGTGAGCCGCAGGTGGCGGTCGTCCTCGATGGTGAGCAGTCCGTCGCGCTCCATCCGGGCGACCGTCTGGCTGACGGTGGGACCGCTCTGATGCAACCGTTCGGCTATCCGGGCGCGCAATGGCGCCACCGACTCCTCTTCGAGCTCAAGAATGGTGCGCAGATACATCTCAGTGGTATCGACAAGATCATTCACGGTCTGCTGCCCTCCAGTGTTCAATGTTACCCTGCAATGCCGATAACCAGCCGTATCGGACGCGTGGTAGCGGACAGGCGCGGGCCGGCATGGTGTTGACTGGGCCGGTGTTCCTCGCCGATGACCCTACCGTCGCCGTATCCGATCTCGCCGCCGCGCTCACCGGCACACCGCCGACGGTGCTCGACGTCCGCTGGCGGCTGACCGGCCCACCGGGGCGCGCCGACTACGCCGTCGGGCACCTGCCGGGGGCCGTCTTCGTCGACCTGGAGACCGAACTCTGCGGTCCACCCGGCGCCGGCGGCCGGCACCCGCTGCCGGATCCGGGCGCGCTGCAGTCCGTTCTGCGGGCCGCCGGCGTGCGGGCGGACCACCCGGTGGTCGTCTACGACGCCGGTGACGGTGCCGCCGCCGCCCGCGCCTGGTGGACCCTGCGCTGGGCCGGGCACCGGCCGACCTGGGTACTCGACGGCGGCTACCCGGCCTGGCTCGCCGCCGGCGGATCCGTGACCGCCGAGGTGCCGACGCCGCCGACCGGCGACATCACCGTACGGCCGGGCGGCCTGCCGGTGCTCGACGCCACCGCGGCCAGCCGACTGCCCGAAGGTGGCGGGTTGCTGATCGACGTACGCGCCCCGGAGCGCTTCCATGGCGAGCGGGAGCCGGTCGACCCGGTCGCCGGTCACATCCCGGGCGCGGTCAACCTGCCGACCACCCAGCACCTCGACAGCACCGGTCGGCTGCGCGACGCCAACGCGGTGCGGGACAGGTTCGCCGCGGTCGGGCTGCGTCCCGACGCCGCGGTCGCGGCGTACTGCGGGTCCGGGGTCACCGCCGCGCACACGGTGCTCGCGCTGCATCGCGCCGGCCGCACCGACGCGGCGCTCTACGTCGGTTCCTGGAGTGAGTGGATCACCGATCCGGACCGGCCCGTGCAACGATGACCAGATGCCGGAGGCGACGGGCGAGATGACGGGCGGGGCGGGCCAGGGGGCGGACGCGACGCTGGTCGTCTGGGACGAACGCCTGCTGGCGTACGACCTGGGTGACCATCCGTTGGACCCGGTACGGGTCGAGTTGACCATCGCGCTGGCCCGCGAGTTCGGTCTGCTGGACCGGGCCGGGGTCCGCCTGTTCACGCCGGAGCCGGCCGACGACGCGGCGCTGACCCGGGTGCACCGGCCCGACTACCTCGACGCCGTCCGGGTCGCCCACGAGGATCCGTTCTTCTCCGGGTACGGCCTGGGCACCCCCGACAATCCGACGTTCGCCGGGATGCACGAGGCCAGCGCGCTGGTCGCCGGGGCCACGATGGCCGCCGCCGAGGCGGTCTGGCGCGGTGACGCCCGCCGGGCGGTCAACGTCTCCGGCGGGCTGCACCACGCGATGGCGGACCGGGCCGCCGGCTTCTGTGTCTACAACGATCCGGCGGTCGCGATCGCCCGCCTGCTCGACCTGGGCGCCGAGCGGGTCGCGTACGTCGACATCGACGTTCATCATGGCGACGGGGTGCAGGAGATCTTCTACGACGACCCCCGGGTGCTCACCATCAGCCTGCACGAGACCCCGCTGGCGTTGTTCCCCGGCACCGGATTCCCCGACGAGGTCGGCGGTCCGGCGGCGCAGGGCGGCGCGGCCAACGTGGCGCTGCCCTCGGGCACCGGCGACGCCGGCTGGTTGCGCGCCTTCCACGCGGTGGTGCCGTCGCTGCTGCGCGCCTTCGGACCCCAGCTGCTGGTCACCCAGTGCGGTGCCGACGCCCACCGGCTCGATCCGCTGGCCGACCTCGGGCTGAGCGTCGACGGCCAGCGGGCCGCGTACCTGGCGCTGCGTGCCCTCGCCGACGAGCTGTGCGACGGGCGGTGGGTGGCCACCGGCGGCGGCGGGTACGCCCTCGTCGAGGTGGTGCCCCGGGCCTGGACCCACCTGCTGGCGGTGGCCGTCGGCGCGCCGCTGCACCCGGCGACGCTGACCCCGCCGCGTTGGCGTGCGCTCGCCGCCGCCCGCTGCCCCGGCCGGCCGGTCCCGCTGCGGATGACCGACGACGTCGACCCGGACTTCGTGCCCTGGCAACCAGGCGGCGACCCCGACCCGGTGGACCGGGCGATCCTGGCGACCCGCAAAGCGGTGTTCCCGCTGCACGGACTCGACCCGCACGACCCCCGGGACTGACCGTGGATCCGTCGACCGCGGACCGCCCGGGTGCCGACCGCTCGGCCGACGTGCTGTTGCGCGACGGCACCACCGTCCACCTGCGGCAGATCCGCCCGGACGACGCCGACGCCGTCGTCGCCATGCACGCCCGGTTCTCCGAACGCACCCGCTACCTGCGCTACTTCTCCCCGTACCCGCGAATCCCCGAACGCGACCTGCAACGGTTCGTCAACGTCGACCACCGCGACCGGGAAGCGTTCGTGGTGATCTCCGGTGACCGAATCTTCGCGGTCGGCCGCTACGACCGGCTGGGCGCCGGCTCTACCGAGGCCGAGGTCGCGTTCGTGGTGGAGGACGCCCACCAGGGCCGGGGTGTCGGCTCGGTGCTGCTGGAGCATCTTGCCGCGGCGGCCCGGGCCGACGGCATCGAGTCGTTCGTCGCCGAGGTGCTGCCGGCGAACGCGCCGATGCTGCGGGTCTTCGCCGACGCCGGATACCAGGTCCGTCGCCGCTACGCCGACGGGGTGGTGCACCTCAGCTTCCCGATCGCGCCCACCGACGCGTCCCTGCAGGTGCAGTGGAGCCGGGAACACAGCGCCGAGTCCCGCTCGATCGCCCGACTGCTGACCCCGCGTGGCGTCGCCGTCTACGGAGCCAGCGCCACCGGGCAGGGCGTCGGCGCCGCCGTCCTCGGGCACCTTCGGGACGGCGGCTTCACCGGCGACATCGTCGGCGTACACCCCGTGGCGGACCGGATCGGCGGACTGCCGGCGTACCGCCGAGCCGCCGACGCCGGCATCCCGGTGGATCTGGCCGTCGTCGCGGTCACCCCGGACGCGGTGCCGGCCGTGGTCGCCGACGCGGCCGCCGCCGGGGCACGCGGCGTGGTCGTCATCTCCGCAGGCTTCGCCGAGACCGGGCCGGCCGGGGCGGCCGCGCAGCGCGAGCTGATCCGGACCGCGCACGTCGCCGGGCTGCGGGTGGTCGGCCCGAACTGTCTCGGGGTGGCGAACACCGACCCCCGGGTACGGCTCAACGCCACGCTCGCCCCGCAGCTGCCGCCGGCCGGGCGGGTCGGCTTCTTCAGTCAGTCCGGGGCGCTGGGTGTCGCGTTGCTCGCCGAGGCGGACCGGCGGGGGCTCGGGCTGTCGTCGTTCGTGTCCGCCGGCAACCGGGCCGACGTCTCCGGCAACGACCTGCTGCAGTACTGGCAGGACGATCCGGGCACCGATGTCGTCCTGCTCTACCTGGAGACGTTCGGCAACCCGCGCAAGTTCGCCCGGCTGACCCGGCGGATCGGGCGGACGAAGCCGGTGGTGGCGCTGGCCTCGGCGGCCCGTCGGGCGACCGTGCAAGAAAGGGATTCCGTGCCCGCGGCGCAGACCGGGGAGAATCCCGTGCCCGCGGCGCAGACCGGGGAGGTCGCCGCACCTGCGGTAGGGCCGGACGCTGGGGCAGTGACCCGGCTGTTCGCCCAGTCCGGCGTGATCCGGGTGGACACCGTCGCGGAGATGTTCGACGTCGGCACCCTGCTGGCGAACCAGCCGTTGCCGGTCGGCCGACGGGTCGCGGTGGTGGGCAACTCGTCGGCGTTGGCCACCCTCGCGGCGGCGGCCTGCCAGGCGCACCGGCTCACCGTCGCCACCGGCTATCCGCGAACGGTCGCGCCGGAGGCCGGCGCGCACGACTTCGCCGACATGCTCGCCGACGCTGCGGTCGACGTCGGAGTCGACGCGCTCGTGGTGGTGTTCGCCCCGCCGCTGCCCGGTCAGCTGGCCGACGAGGACGCCGACTTCACCTCGGCCCTTGCCAGCGTGGCGCTCGCCGGCGACAAGCCGACCGTGGCGACCCTGCTGGTCGGCCTGCCGCCGGCCGGGGTGCCGACGTACCCGTCGGTGGAGGAGTCGGTGCGGGCGCTGGCCCGGGTCGCTGACTACGCCGACTGGCTGCGGGAACCACCCGGTACGGTGCCGCAACTGGCCAAGATCGATCCGGCGGCTGCCGCCGCGGTGCTGGCCGTCGAGCCGGTCGACCCGGCAGCCCTGCTCGCCGCGTACGGCGTCGAGGTGCTCGGCTCGGTGCCGGCGGCCTCGGCTGACGAGGCGGTGGCGGTCGCCCGGGAGTTGGGTCTCCCGGTGGTGATCAAAGCGGCCGACGACGGGCTTCGGCACCGGCTGGATCTCGGTGCGGTACGCCTCGATCTGGCCAGCGCGGCCGCCGTCGAGCAGGCGTACCGGGAGATCTCCGAACAGTTCGGGCGGCAGGTGCTGGTCCAACGGGCGGTGGCCCCCGGGGTGGCCTGTGTCGTCGAGATGGTGACCGATCCGACGTTCGGCCCGGTGGTCGGGTTCGGTCTGGGTGGCGTGGCGACGGATCTGCTCGGCGACCGGGCCTGGCGGACCGCGCCGTTGACCAACCGCGACGCGGCCGAACTGGTCGACGAGCCACGGGCGGCACCGCTGCTGCGCGGCTACCGGGGCGCCGGATCGGTCGATCGGGATGCCCTGGCCGACCTGCTGGTCCGGATCGGTCGGCTCGCCGACGAGCAGCCACGGATCCACCGGCTGCGGCTGAACCCGGTGCTGGCCCGCCCGGGCGGGCTGACGGTACTGCACGCCAGCGTCCGTCTCGGGCCATCCGGGGCCCGGCCGGACACCGGCCCGCGTCAGCTCTGACCGGCACCGGTCAGAGCTGACCACCGGCGGCTGGTCGGTGTCGTGACACATCTCGGTGTCGCGACCCATCCGACCAGCCGCCGCCCCCTGTGGTCGGCCGGCACCCCCCGGTGGCCTGCCGGCGCCCCCGTGCGGTCAGCCGGTGTACACCTCCAGGCGTTGGGCGCGCGACGGGTCCCGCAGCTTGAGCAACGTGACCTTCTCGATCTGCCGGATCCGCTCCCGGGAGAGCCCGAACTCCCGGCCGACCTCGTCGAGCGTGCGCTGCCGGCCGTCGTCGAGCCCGAACCGCAACCGGATGACCGCCTGTTCGCGCTGGGACAGTGTGGACAGGACGATCTCCACTTCGTTGCGCAGCCTGCCATCGGACGCGGACTGGCCGCTCTGCTGCCGTGGGTCGACCGCCGCGACGAAGTCACCGAGAGCGCTTTCGCCGTCCTCGCCGACCGCCTGGTCCAGGCTGACCGGCTCCCGGTCGTAGGAGATGAGCTCGATCACCTGGAATTCGGGCACTGTCATGTTGGCGGCGATCTCCGTGATCGTCGGCTCCCGGCCGAGCGTGACGGCGAGTTCACGGCGTGCCCGGACCATCCGGTTGACCTGCTCGACCATGTGCACCGGAATGCGGATGGTGCGGGCCTGGTCGGCCATGGCGCGGGTGATGGCCTGGCGGATCCACCAGGTTGCGTAGGTGGAGAACTTGTAGCCCTTGGTGTAGTCGAACTTCTCGACCGCGCGGATCAGGCCGAGGTTGCCTTCCTGGATGAGGTCGAGGAAGGCCATCCCCCGCCCGGTGTAGCGCTTCGCGATGCTGACGACCAGCCGCAGGTTCGCCTCCAGCAGGTGATCCTTGGCGGCGCGGCCCTCAGCGGCGATGGTGGTGAGATCGGCGCGGACCCGTGCGGAGCGCCGGCCGGCGATGGCGAGCTTCTCCTCGGCGTACAGCCCGGCTTCGATCCGCTTGGCCAGCTCGACCTCCTGGGCGGCGGTGAGTAGCTTGGTGCGTCCGATCCCGTTCAGATATGCGCGGACCAGGTCGGCGGACGCGCCGCGGTCATCGGTGGCGTCAAGATCGTGCTGACCGTCGTCGGTGACCTGGACGGTGGTGTCGGTGCCGTCTTCGATGGTGCGTGTGACCACTCTCAGTCGCCTCCCCGCGTCGACAAGTGGTAGGCCAGTGACGGAGCGCCGCTGGTGAAGACAAGCTTGGCGGTTTGGGCGTGAAGTCACGGTGAGGCGGGCGCGAGGTGGCATGAATCCGGGACATTCATGGATGCGGCGCGGCAGTCTGGTCGCTGAACGTGACGCTCTGACGGCGTAGCGGGGTGTCAGAGCTCCAGGAGGATGGTCTGCGGTCCCACGTTGACGCTCTCCACCAGCATGTGCGCCCGGAATCGTCCAGTGTGTACCGAGGCGCCCCGGGTGGTCAGCGCGTCGACGAAGGCGCCCACCAGCGGCTCGGCGACCTCGGCGGGGGCGGCCGCCGACCAGCTCGGCCGGCGTCCCTTGCGGGCGTCGCCGTAGAGCGTGAACTGACTGACCACCAGGATCGGTGCCTCGAGCTGCGCGGCGGAGCGTTCGGCGGTGTCGTCGCCGGCCGGGTCCGGCGGAAAGATGCGCAGCTCGTGCACCTTGCGGGCCAGCTCGGCCGCCACCGTGGCGCTGTCGGAGTGGGTCACCCCGAGCAACACCAGCAGCCCCGGCCCGATCCCGGCGATGATCTGGTCGTCGACCGTGACCGAGGCTCGGCTGACTGTCTGCACCACCGCCCGCATGCCGATCAGCCTGTCACACCGGCCGCAGGATGCCTCGCTCGACCAGCCGGCCGACGATCGGCGCGGCGGCATCGACCAGATCGCTTTCCGGTACGTCGTGCGCGGTGGCCAGCAGCGTCACCTGGTCGCGCATCGCCATCGCGCCGTCGCACCCGCCGATCAGGGCGAGCACCAGCGGATCGATCTCCTCGGACCAGCGCAGTCCGTCGGTCATCGTGACGGTTTGCCGGTCCACCGCCCAGCCGTCCTCGCCGATACTGGCTTCCTGCCGCAGCCGCAGCCCGTCCGCAGCCCGGTACCGCGCCGCGAGCAGGCCGGCGTCGTCGCGGGCCCGGAGCCAGTCCTGACGGGAGAACCACTCGTCGACCCGTTCGCTCAACGGCGGCGTCACCTGCTGGCGCAGTTCCTCGACCCGGACCACCGGGTCGGAGTGTCCGGAGCGGCGTAGCGTGACCAGACCGAAACCGACCGCTTCGACCTTCTGTGCGTCGAACCAGTCGAGCCAGGCGGCGGCCCGGTGCGCGTCGGGCCCCTCGCTCGCGTCGGCCAGCCACAGGTTCACGTAGGAGACCGGGTCGGCCACCTCGCGCTGGATCACCCACGCGTCGAGGCCGGTGCCGGTGAGCCAACCCGCGACCCGTTCGGCCCAGTCCTCGCCGGCGACGTGCAGCCAGTTCGCCAGATAGTGCATGGTGCCGCCGTCGGTCAACAGATCGTCGGCGGCGGCCGCGAGCTCGGCGCAGACACCGTCGCCGATCCGCCCCGAGTCACGGTAGACATGGGTGGCGGTGCCGGGACCGACCACGAACGGCGGGTTGCTGACCACGAGGTCGAAGCGGCGTCCGGCCACCGGCGCGGCCAGGTCGCCGTGCAGCAGTTCCCAGCGTTGCCCGCTGAGCGCCGCAGTGGTGGCGGCGAAGCGTAGCGCGCGGGCGGACAAATCGGTCGCGGTGACGCTGGCCGCGTGTCCGGCCAGCCACAGCGCCTGTACGCCACAGCCGGTGCCCAGGTCCAACGCGCTGCCGACCGGCCGTCGGCCAACCGCGTCAGCCAGGGTGGTCGACGAGCCGCCGACGCCGAGCACATGGTCGGCGGCGAGTGGCTGCCCGGCCCGCAAGTGCGCCGGCACGTCGGAGAACACCCACCAGTCATCGCCGTACGGCTCCAGGTCGACGCCCTGGCGCAGCCCTGGACCACCCAGGGCCGGCTCCACCAGCCCAGCGGCGAGCGCGTCGGCCAACGGCAGCGGTGCCAGCGCGGCGCTGACCGCAGCCGCTGATTCGGTCTGCGCGCAGATGAAGATCCGGATCAGGGTGTCGAGAGGATCACCGTCGCCGGTGCGGCGCAGCGCGGCGCGGTAGTCGTTGCGGGACACGGCGGCGGTGGCCTGCGGCCCGAGCCGCTCGGCAATGCCGGTCGAGGTGAACCGGGCCGTGGTCAGTGCGGTGCGGAGCCGGTCGATCCCGGCCGCGTCGAGCAACGCGGGGTACGTGGTGGTTTCGTCGGTCACGCTGCCATCCTGCCCGGTCGCGCAACTCGACCCGGCCCGGTCGGCCCATCGCCACGCGGGTGGCGTGCCGGCGGGCCGACGTCCGATCCGGCAAACTGGGTGTATGACACTGTCGCTGCCGATCGAGGCGGAGGCGAACGAGCTGCTGCGCCGCAGCCCGTTGGCGCTGCTCGTCGCGATGATCCTGGACCAGCAGGTGCCGCTGGAGCGGGCGTTCTCCGCACCGTACGACCTGACCCGGAGGCTGGGGCACGAGCCGGACGCCAGGGAGCTGGCCGACTTCGACCCCGAAAAGCTGATCGAGGTCTTCGCGCAGCGGCCGGCGCTGCACCGGTTCCCCAAGGCGATGGCGGCACGGGTGCAGCAGGTCTGCCGGATCGTGGTCGACCGGTACGCCGGCGACCCGGCCCGGATCTGGACCGAAGCTGCGGACGGAGCCGCCGCGCTGGCCCGGATCAGCGAGTTACCCGGGTTCGGCAAGCAGAAGGCGCAGATCTTCCTCGCCCTGCTCGGCAAGCGGTACGGCGTGGACCCGGCCGGCTGGCGGGAGGCGACCGGCGAGTACGGTCGCGAGGGGGCGCACGTCTCGGTGGCCGACATCGTCGACGAGGACTCCCTGGTACGGGTCCGCGAGCACAAGCAGCAAATGAAGGCGGCGGCCAAGGCCGCGAAGACATGAACGACGGCCAGGCGGGAGAACCCGGTGAGACGGACCGTTGACCGCCCGACGCTGATCACCGACGCCGGGCAGAGCCCGGGTGATCAGCTGCGGCACCGCCAGCGCCGGTACGTGGCCATGATGTCGGTCCGGATCGGTTGCCTGATCGTGGGCGCGGTGCTGGTCACGGTCGAGGCGCCGTTGCTCTGGCTCTGGCTGTCGATCTGCGGGGTCGGGATGATCCTGGTGCCCTGGCTGGCCGTCCTGCTTGCCAACGACGGCCCGCCCAAGGACCGGCACCGGAGAAACGACCAGTGGCACCGGCCGGGCGGCCAGGGGCCGTCGGCCGTCGGCGCGGTACCCGCCCCGACACCACCGGCGACGGTCATCGACGCGGAGCCCTGAACATCCCGGTCGGTCGCGCTCCTACCAGGCCCACGGCCGCGGCGCCCGCCCGAACCGCGTGCGCCAGCGCGTCCGCCGGATCGGGCCCGGTGGCCACACCGGGTGCCGTCGCCACCCAGGCCGCCAGCAGACCGGCGGCGAACGCGTCGCCGGCACCGGTCGGATCCACCACCGGCACCGGCTGCGCCGCTGCTTCGACCTGTCGGTGCGGACCGTGCCAGACGGCACCGGACGCGCCCCGCTTCACCACCAGCTGCCGGACCGGCCCGGGCTGGGGCAGCCCGTCGGCCAGCCCGAGCACCGCGGCCTCGTCGGCGTTGGCCAGCAGCAGGTCGGTGCCGCGTACCCAGTCGAGGAACTCCGGCGCGCCCGCCGCCCGCAGCGGAGCGGCCGAGGCCGCGTCGACGCTGGTCGACATCGCGCGCGTGCCGGCGGCGGCGAGCGCGTGGCGGGCCGCCTGGCGGGTCTGCCGCGACAGCAGGGGGTAGCCGGACAGGTGCAGATGCACCGCGTCGGGAAACCGCTGCAGCGCGTCGTCGACGTCGCGCGCCCGCAACGACAGGTTGGCCCCCCGGTCGGCGACCATCGACCGGTCGCCGCCGTGCGCCAACACGATGACGGTGCCGGTCGGGGCGGACGGGCACCGCCGTACCGCCAGGTCGACTCCGGCGTCGGTGAGCTCGGCGAGTCGCAGGCTGCCGACGTCGTCGTCGCCGACCGTCGCGACCAGCGTCACCGGTACGCCCAGCGCGGCCAGCCAGGCGGCGGTGTTGGCGGCCTGCCCGCCGCCGGTGAACCGGATGGCCGCCGGGGTGTCCGAGCCAGCGGCCACCGGGCCGCTGAGCACCGCCACCACGTCGGTCACCAGGTCGCCGACGACCAGCACCCGCCCCGGGGTCGCGCCGTCCGCTGGTCGACCCGGGTGCTGACCGGTGTCGCTCACCCGGCTTGGGCGGCGGCGACCGCGATGCGACCGGCGAGTTCGGCGTTGCGCAGGATGATCCGGACGTTCACCGCCAGGCTGGCGCCGCGGGTGGCGGAGTGGAAGTGGGCGAGCAGGAAGGGCGTCACCGCCTTGCCGGTGATGCCCGCCTCGGCCATCCGGGCCAGCCCGGTGGCCAGGGTGGCATCGTGCAGCGCCGGGTCCAGCTGCTCCTCGGGCGGCAGCGGGTTGGCCACCACCAGCGCGCCGTCGCCGACGCCGTGGCGGCGGCGGGCGTGGATGACCTCGGCGATCTGCTGCGCGGAGTCCAGCGACCAGTCGAGTGCGTACCCGCTGTCGGTGATGAAGAAGCCGGGGAATTGGTGGGACCGGAAGCCGGCCACCGCGACGCCGAGTGTCTCCAACCGTTCCAGGGTGGCCGCCACGTCCAGGATAGACTTGACCCCCGCGCAGACCACGGTGATCGGCGTACGGGCCAGGGTGACCAGGTCGGCCGACTCGTCGAAGGTCTGCGCCGCCTCCCGGTGCACCCCGCCGAGCCCGCCGGTGGCGAAGACGTCGATGCCCGCCGCGGCCGCCACCGCGCTGGTGGCGGCGACGGTCGTCGCCCCGTCCGCGCCGGTCGCGGCGGCCAGGGCCAGATCCCGGGCGGAGAGTTTGGCCACCGAGTCGGAGTCCGCGAGGTGACGGAGCTCCGTGTCGTCCAGGCCGACCACCAGGCGTCCGCCGATCATGCCGATGGTGGCTGGCACCGCGCCGGTGGCCCGGACCGTCGACTCGATCTCGCGGGCCACGCGCAGGTTGTCGGGACGGGGCAGCCCGTGTGCGATGATGGTGCTTTCCAGGGCGACGATGGCCCGTCCGTCCCGGCGGGCGTCGGCTACCTCGGCGCCGTACTGGATGTCGTAGTGCAACGGGCCGGTACGGCCTGCGTTATCAGCCATGATCACAACGGTACGGGGCGGACGGGCGTGCCGGACGGTGGACCCGTACGCCGCGAAATGCCAGACTCTCAGCCTGGAGGTGGGAGACGACGTGAGTACCGAGGTTCTTGAGCGTCCCGAGGTCAAGGATGCCGACACCGGTCCGGAGATGTTCCATTACGTCCGAAAAGAGAAGATCGCTGAGAGTGCCGTCATGGGCACCTTCGTGATCGCGCTCTGCGGCGAACGCTTCCCGGTCACCCGTACGCCAAAGCCCGGATCTCCGGTCTGCCCGCGCTGCAAGGAGATCTACGAGTCGATGGCTCGCTGAGCAGACGCCCGATCGGCCTTCGCGTCCACCGGCCGCGAGGGCCTTTTCATGGCCATCGAGAAAGGGGTACGCGTGCCGACCACCCTGCCGAGGGTCGACACGTTTCCGGCGCTGCGCGGTTGGCAGCGACGGGCACTGGTGGAGTACCTGCGGCGCCGGACCGAGGACTTCCTCGCGGTCGCGACGCCGGGTGCGGGCAAGACGACCTTCGCCCTGCGGATAGCGGCCGAGCTGCTCGCCGACGGGACCGTCGAAGCGGTGACCGTGGTCGCGCCCACCGAGCACCTGAAGACCCAGTGGGCGGTGGCGGCCGGACGGGTCGGCATCCAGCTCGACGCCGCGTTCCGCAACGCCGACCTGCACTCGTCGGCCGACTTCCACGGTGCGGTGGTGACCTACGCCCAGGTCGGGATGGCACCCCAGGTGCACCGGCGACGGACGATGACCCGGCGGACCCTGGTCATCCTCGACGAGATCCACCACGCCGGTGACTCACGGACGTGGGGCGACGGGATCAAGGCCGCCTTCGAGCCGGCGGTCCGCCGGCTGATGCTGACCGGTACCCCGTTCCGCTCCGACGACAACCCGATTCCGTTCGTCCGCTACGAGGCCGGCGGTGACGGGCTGCCCCGGTCGCGGGCGGACAGCACCTACGGCTACTCCGACGCGCTGCGCGACGGGGTGGTCCGGCCGGTGTTGTTCCTGGCGTACTCGGGGGAGACCCGGTGGCGGACCAGCGCCGGTGACGAACTGGCCGCCCGGCTGGGCGAACCGATGACCCAGGATCTGGTGGCGCAGGCCTGGCGCACCGCACTGGACCCGGCAGGGGACTGGATGCCGGCGGTGCTGCGGGCAGCCGACGCGCGACTCAGCGTACTGCGGGCGGGCGGAATGACCGACGCCGGCGGCCTGGCGATCGCCAGTGACCAGGCGGCGGCCCGTTCGTACGCCCGGTTGCTCGAGCGGATCACCGGTGAGAAGGCCGTGGTGGTCCTCTCCGACGACGCCGGTGCCTCGGCGCGCATCGCCTCGTTCGCCGATTCCACCCAACGGTGGCTGGTGGCGGTGCGGATGGTCTCCGAAGGGGTGGACATTCCCCGGTTGGCGGTGGGGGTCTACGCGACCAGTGCCTCCACCCCGCTGTACTTCGCCCAGGCGATCGGCCGGTTCGTCCGGGCCCGCCGCCCCGGCGAGACCGCGACGGTCTTCGTGCCCAGCGTGCCGCACCTGCTCGGGCTGGCCAGTGAGATGGAGGCCGAGCGCGACCACGTGCTGGGTGCGGCCAAGAAGCGCGAGGGCTTCGACGACGACCTGTTGGAGCGCGCCCAGCGCTCCGAGCAGGCGAGCGGGGAGCTGGAAAAGCGGTTCGAGGCGTTGTCGGCCACGGCCGAGCTCGACCAGGTGATCTTCGACGGCGCTTCGTTCGGCACCGGTGCGCAGGCCGGCACGGCCGAGGAGGAGGAGTACCTCGGGCTGCCTGGCCTGCTCACCGCCGACCAGGTCGCGACGTTGCTCAACCGCCGGCAGGCCGAACAGGTCGCCGCGCGGCGGCGGGACCGGTCGCCGGAGCAACCGGTGCCCGCCGCCCGCCAGCCGCAACGTCTGCCGACGGCAGGGGAGCGGCGGATCACGCTGCGTCGACAGCTCAACGCGCTGGTGGCCGCCCATCACCACCGGACCGGCCTGCCGCACGGCAAGATTCACGCCGAGCTGCGCCGCCGGTGCGGTGGTCCCCCGAGTGCGCAGGCGACCATCGAGCAGTTGGAGGAGCGGATCGCGATGGTGCAGTCGCTGTGAGCGGGAGTCGTCGCGTCCGCTGTGTCGCCGCCGACCACCGCCGGGCGGCTAGTGGCTCCCGTGTTCGGTGCCGAGTAGCTCGTCGAGCTTGTCGTATCCCTCGCGGACGCCGTGCTCCATCCCGCTAACCAGCATCTGGTCGCGGGCGGTCAGGGTCTCGACCAGCGACAGCACCGTGACGCGGGTCCCGCCGTCGGGCAGATCCTCGAACACGGCGGTCTCCAGGCTGACCCCGTCCGGGTAGCCGTCGTAGGTGAAGGTCTGCACGAGCCGTTCGGCCGGCCGCACCTCGTGGAACGATCCGTAGAAGCTGGCGATCTGCTGCCCGTCGCGCCAGTTCGTGTAGCGGTAGCCGCCACCGGTGCGGCCCTCCCAGCGCTCGATCCGCACCTGCAGGTTTCTGGGTCCGAGCCATCGGGCAGCCAGTTCCGGGTCGATCCAGGCGCGGAACACCCGGTCCCTCGGGGCGGCGAAGTCCCGGATGATGCGGATCGTCGGCAGGTCGGGGTCGACTTCGATCCGAGTCTGGTTGGTAGCGGTGCTGTTCATCACGCTGCTCCCTGTCGGTGCTGGTTGTCCGGGCCGTGGTTGGCAGGCCCCGCGTCGGGTACCCGTGTCGAGGCCAGGTTGTCGTCGTCCATCGCGGCGAGTACCGCGTCGAGCCGGCCGAACCGCTCCTCGGCCTGCCGGCGGTACCGCTCGATCCATCGCGTCATCAGGTCCAGGACCTCGGCTTCGAGGTGGCACGGGCGCCGTTGGGCGTCCCGGGTCTGGGTCACCAGGCCAGCGTCGGTGAGGACCTTGATGTGTTTGGAGACGGCCTGCACGGAGACGTCGTACGGTGCGGCCAGCTGGCTGACGGTGGCGTCCCCGGCGGCCAGCCGGGAGACGATGCCCCGCCGGGTCGGGTCGGCCAGCGCCGCGAAGACCCGGGACAGTTGATCCTCACTCACTCGGTGACCCCTCTTATTCAACAATCTGGTTGAAAACCAGGTTAGTCGAGACCGGGAAGGTTCACAACCAGTTTGTTGAACAGCCTGCTTCGCGCCGGCCGGCCGCAGGTCTTCTGGGCGGGCGGGACGCCAGGCATCACCGTCGACGGAGGCGTACGCCCGGCAGGCAGATCGACGGCAGACGGCCGCGGACACAGTTACGGCCGGGAGCCCAGTCTGGGCTCCCGGCCGTCGCTATTGGTGGTACGTGTCGTCAGTTGGCCATCAGATCGGCGCCACGCCAGGTGAACTCAGGGTCGGCCTTGAACTGGACCGCGATCTTCACCAGATCGTCGGCGTACTTGTTCGCGTGGTGTCCGCAGAACACCAGTTCACTGCCGCCCGCCAGGGTCACCCGTAGTTTGCCGGCCGCGTTGCACCGGTCGCACCGTTCATCGGCGCTTAGGACATCCACCGTCTCCGGAGGCGTGAGAGTCGGGGTCATCGCCTTCCTCCTCTGGTCGTCACCGATGAACACACTCTTCGGTCTGTCACCCATGGTCCAACACCAGCGGGGGTTCCCGCCTTCCCGATGTGCCCCCGGGGGACCGGGCTCACACCTGTTAGCAACAGTGTGCCGTGCACCAAGGGTGCCACGTCAACGATCACCGCCGAGTAAAGCCGCGATGACCTGGGTTTGATGGACGCCAAGTGATCAAAGTTACACATTGGGTTGAACAATCCGGTCAATCCAGGTAGTCCCGGAGGACCTGCGACCGTGACGGGTGTCGCAACTTGGACATGGTCTTGGACTCGATCTGCCGGATCCGCTCCCGGGTGACGCCGTAGACCTGTCCGATTTCGTCGAGCGTGCGCGGCTGTCCGTCGGTGAGACCGAATCGCAACCTCACGACGCCGGCCTCGCGCTCCGACAGCGTCTGCAGCACCTGCTGCAACTGGTCCTGCAGCAGCGAGAAGGAGACCGCGTCCACCGCCACCACGGCCTCGGAGTCCTCGATGAAGTCACCGAGCTGGCTGTCGCCCTCGTCGCCGATGGTCTGATCCAGCGAGATGGGCTCCCGGGCGTACTGCTGGATCTCCAGCACCTTCTCCGGTGTGATGTCCATCTCCTTGGCCAGCTCCTCGGGCGTGGGCTCCCGGCCCAGGTCCTGTAGCAGCTCGCGTTGGATGCGCCCCAGCTTGTTGATCACTTCGACCATGTGCACCGGGATGCGGATGGTGCGGGCCTGGTCGGCCATGGCGCGGGTGATGGCCTGGCGGATCCACCAGGTGGCGTAGGTGGAGAACTTGTAGCCCTTGGTGTAGTCGAACTTCTCGACCGCGCGGATCAGGCCGAGGTTGCCTTCCTGGATGAGGTCGAGGAAGGCCATCCCCCGCCCGGTGTAACGCTTGGCCAACGACACCACCAGCCGCAGGTTCGCCTCCAGCAGGTGGTTCTTGGCGCGTTCCCCGTCCCGGGAGATCCACCCCAGATCCCGGGTCAGCTGGATGGCCATCTTCTGGTCGCTCTCGTCGGCGGCCCGAAGTCGCTCGGCGGCGTACAGCCCGGCTTCGATCCGCTTGGCGAGCTCGACCTCCTGCTCGGCGTTGAGCAGCGGGACCTTGCCGATCTGCTTGAGGTACGCCCGGACCGAGTCCGCCGACGCGGTCAGTTCGGCGTCGCGGCGGGCCTGCTTGAGCGCCTCGGACTCCTCGTCGTCCCACTCGAAGTCGTTGTCCCGGGTGGCATCAACCTCGGCGGCCCGAGCGAGCTCGACCGGCTCCTCGACCACGACGTCCTCGATCTCGGCGGCCAGCGTCTCGGGATCGATCTCCTCGTCCCCGGTCGCGGGTGCCTCGCCGTCCTTGCCGGTGGCCTTGGTCGCCTTGGCCGGTGCCTTGCCGGCCGCCGCCTTGGTCGCTGGGCCGGCGGCCTTGCCCGGCGTGCCGGCCCCCGCCGGACGTGCCCTGGTGGCCTTGGCCGCCGGAGTCTCCGGTGCCGCGCCGTTCTGCGGCGCGGTCGGCACCGCCGCGGTGGTGGCCTTGCGGGTGGTCGCCTTCTTCGCCGGCACGGCCACCGTCGCGGCGGCCGGGGCCGCCGCCTCGTCCGGGGCCGGCGCCTGCTTCGGCGTGGCGGGCGTGCGACGGGCGGTCTTGGCGGTCGTGGCCTTGGACGCCGGGGTGGCGGCCCGCGCCG
The DNA here is from genome assembly GCF_048060115.1 of Micromonospora sp. LOL_023. Taxonomy (NCBI): domain Bacteria; kingdom Bacillati; phylum Actinomycetota; class Actinomycetes; order Micromonosporales; family Micromonosporaceae; genus Micromonospora; species Micromonospora sp. LOL_023. Next base: position 39,352 of record NZ_JBHMIM010000043.1, on the reverse strand, counting down.
CCGTGACCCGTCGTCGGGTGCTGGCCGAGCCGTCCACCACCACGGTGATGCCGGCGTCGGCGAGCGCCCGCAGGATCTTCTTTGCCTGGGCCGGGGTCACCTCGGCGGACTCGACCGTCCGTGCGACCTCGGCCGACGTGAGCTGACCACCCGCCCGTTCGGCATGTGCGATCAGGGTGTCGGTTAGCGAGCGTACGTCGGCGCCGGTGTGGCGGAGTTCTGTCACGAATGACCTTCCGGAGGCGATGATCGAGCACGGCCGGACCGGCCACCGCAGCGCGGAGCGACGTGCCGGTTGTGATTGTGTGACCCCCGTGACGCTACATCGGCCGGGCCGGTGAACCGTGACACGAGGGCAGGCGTGAATTGTAACGCCGTTTGCGGGGATCATCCCGCCACGTGCGCGCCGCCGCCGGTCGGGGCCACCGACATGGGCCGAACGTAGACTTTGACAGGATGTTACCCCTGCCGTACGGGTGATTGTCCCTGACCACCCGGCTGATGGGCGACAGGGGGGGGCATGACTGAGCAGGAACCGGATCCGGCCGAGCTGATGAAGATCGCGGTCGAGGTGGCGCGAGAGGCGGCACGCACCGCGGGCGAGATGCGACTGGCCGGGGTCTCCGGGCTGGCGACCAAGAGCACCGCCACCGACGTGGTGACCGCCGCCGACCGCGCCGTCGAGCGTCAGGTCGTCGCGGCGCTGCGTGAACTGCGTCCGGACGACGCCGTGCTGGGAGAGGAGTACGGCGACGCGGTGCCGGCGGCACCGGCCCGGGTGCGCTGGATCCTCGACCCGATCGACGGCACGGTGAACTACCTGTACGGGCTGCCGAACTACGCCGTGTCGCTGGCGGCGGAGGTGAACGGCCGGGTGGTCGCCGGGGTGGTGCGAAACGCCGCCACCGGGGCGGAATGGACCGCCACCGTCGGCGGCGGCGCGTTTCGCGACGGCGAGCGACTGCACGGGTCGGCCCAGACCGACCTGGCGCAGGCCCTGGTCGCCACGGGGTTCGGCTACGACGCGGCCCGGCGGGTGCACCAGGCGCGGGTGCTCGTGGGCCTGATGTCGAAGGTACGGGACATCCGCCGATTCGGAGCAGCGGCGCTGGATCTCTGTCTGGCTGCCGAAGGGCAGGTCGACGTCTACTACGAGAAAGGCCTGAACCTGTGGGACCACGCGGCCGGTGGCCTGGTGGCCGCAGAGGCCGGCCTGCTGGTCACCGGGTTGGGCGCCGCGCCGGTCGGGTCGGACATGGTGGTGGCCGCACCCCCGGCGCTGTTCCCGGCCCTGCAGGAGCAGCTGATCAGGCTGGACGCCGCCGGTGGGCCGTGACCACAGTCGGGCGGCCGTGACCGCGGCCGGTGGGCCGTGACCGCGACCCGGGATCACCCGCCCGGCCCGGGATCACCGGGCCGGGCGGCTACTGTGGGCCGGGCGGCTACTGTGGGGCGGCGCAGGTCTGTGGCGGAAGCACCGGCTTGCCGAGGGCGGCCAGCGACTGGTTGACCTCGGTCGTGGTGGCCAACTGACGGAACCCGTTGCCGATCACCACATCGATGATGTCGTCCTCCCGGGCCGGGTCGTACTCCGTCGCGGCCTGGTCGAGGAAGTAGGCCCGCATCAGGTGGGCCGAGCCGACTCCCTTCGGCCCGTACCGCAGCACGGCCACGTCGTCGATCCGGCGGCCCTCCGGGTCGTTCGCGGCTTCCTCGATCTGGAAGTTGCGGTTGCCCAGGTCGCCGCCGACGTTCCCGGCGAGTCCGCTGGTGTCGGTGGCGTTGTAGACGTTGAGTCGGACGTCCTTCGCCTCGCGGAGCCGGACGTCGGCCAGCGCCCATCCGTCCGGGCAGGACACGACCGTGTCGGTGCCGCCCTGACTGTCCCGGACCATCGCGACGACGACGAAGACCAGGGCGAAGACGACCAGAACGCCGACCACGACGAGCGCTCGTACGCGCGCAAAGCTCATGAGATGGCCCCCTGCGAAGGTGTGGCGGTGCCGGGCGTCGGCACGCCTCACCGGTGACTACCGAGTATGCCGCCGAGGTTAGCGGTTGTCCGTTCGGCGCGGGAAACAGCTCCTCGTGCCGGCGCGCCGACGATGATCGGCCGGTGCCTACCCCTATCTTCGTGTCGCCTGAGTCACATTGGGAACAAGTTCCGGCGTCTGGGCGTACATCAAACCCACAAGGGCGGTATACATGCGTCGGCCAAGGAAGGGTAAGGTACCGCGCTCGCGGGGGGAGTTTCCTGCGGCAGCCACGAACCGGCACAAAACGGCACGATTGCCGGGGTTGTGGTCCCACAAGGGCCCGCATGGGAACCGAATCACCGTCGTCCGGCGTTATCACCGGAAGCGACTGAACCGATACGGGAGAGTGAACCGATGGCCACCGACTACGACGCACCGCGTCGCGACGAGGTCGACCTCGGCGAGGACAGCCTGGAGGAGCTCAAGGCACGGCGCGTCGACTCACAGTCGGGCGCCGTGGACGTGGACGAAGCCGAGGTGGCTGAGAGCTTCGAGCTGCCCGGTGCCGACCTGGCGGACGAGGAACTGACGGTCAAGGTGCTGCCGATGCAGTCGGACGAGTTCCGCTGCGCGCGCTGCTTCCTGGTCCATCACCGCAGTCAGCTCGCCGTCGAGCGCAACAACGAGCTGATCTGTCGCGAGTGCACCTGACGATCAACAGGGGGAACGAGGGGGGGAGGCGGCGACCTCGGCAACGAGGTCGCCGCAGTCGCCGTGCGTGACCCGACTGCGCGGCACACCGAGACCTGGTTGACTCGAACGGGCATGCTCATCACCTCCGACGGGAGGCACCCCTTGACCCACCCGGATCCCGACCGCGCCGGCACCGGCGAGCGAGCGGCAGCGCCATGTCCCGACGGGCCCGCTGAACTGGCTGCGGACCGGTTCGAGGTCACGGTGGCCGAGCTCACCGGGGACGGGGTCGATCCTGGACGGCGGCGGCACCTGCTGGCCAGACTCGTCGCGCAACTGCGGGGGCGCGGGGTGGGCGAGTTGTTCAAACCGGCGGGGGCGATGCGCTGGCTGGTGCAGGCGGTCACCGACGTCGCCCCGTACGTCCCGATCCGCGACCTGGACACCTTACGCCGCCACCATCGCGGCCTCGACGACGAGGCGCTGGCCGAGCGGCTGATCCGCAACGCGGCCCGGGTGAGCGCCGGCGTCGGCGCCGCCGGCGGCGGCGTCTCCGCCGTGCAGTGGGCGGCCACTCCGACCCTGCTGACCGCACCGGTCCTACTCGCGGCCGAGACCGTGGCCGTGGTCGCCGTCGAGCTCAAGCTGGTCGGCGAACTGCATCAGCTGTACGGCGTGCCGGTGCCGGGCACCGGCGCCGAACGTGCCATGAACATGATCCATTCCTGGGCGAGTCAGCGGGGGGTGAACCCGGTGGTGCCCGGAGTCGGCGTGGGCGCGGTGCTCGGCACCGCCGCCCGCCGCGAGCTCGGCGAGCTGCTACTGCGCCGGTTCGGGCGAAACCTGACCACTCTCGGGCCGTTCCTGACCGGTGCCGCGGTGGCCAGCTACCTCAACCGGCGGGCGACCAGGGCACTCGCCGACCGGGTGCGGGCCGACCTGCGTACCCAACGTCGGGCCCTGGGCCTGATGCATCCGCCGCAGCCGCCGGCGATCGGTCCCTGATCAGCCGGCCGGCGCGGTGGGGCCGACGGACGCCTGGTCGCGGGCCCGGAGGATCTCGGCGGCGAGTCGCTGCGGATCGCGGGTGCTGACCACCCAGTACGGCGTGGGGTCGGCCGGGTCGTCGAGGACGATCTGGACGGCACCGGGAATCCACGGGCGCTGGATAACGAACGCCAGCGGGTCGGCTGCCACCCCGAGCAGCTCCCGGCGCCCCTGCGCGTCCAGGGCGACGACCTCGGCGACGAAGCGCAGCGGCAACCGGGCGTCGTCGACCTGCAGCTCGTCGAGGGTCACCCGGACGGGAATCCGGCCCAGCCACCACAGGCCCACCGCGGTCACCGGCGGCAGCACGGTGAACGGCAGCCAGGCGCGTACGCCTGCCGTGCCCATCCAGACCTCGGCGGCCAGGAACGCCGCGAGCCCCAGCGTGGCCGCCCACAACCACCACGGCAGCCGGAGCCGCTCCCGGTACAGCGGGGCGGGCCGGTACGGTGTGTCGCGTTCAGTGGAAGCGGAAGCCACGCTGTCCGAGGGTACGGTCAGCGTCGCGGCGGGTGTCCGGCAGGCTGCCCGAACGAAGAGGGGGAGTCGTGGCCGACACGGTACGGGTGCTGGTGCGCCAGCTCGATCCGGGATTGCCGTTGCCCGCCTACGCCCACCCGGGCGACGCCGGGGCCGACCTGTTCGCCGCCGAGGACGCCGAGTTGGCGCCGGGCGCGCGGGCGCTGCTGCGGACCGGGGTGGCGATCGCGCTGCCGGCCGGTCACGTCGGGCTGGTGCATCCGCGGTCCGGCCTGGCGACCAGGTTGGGTGTGACGGTGTTGAACGCGCCCGGTACGGTCGACGCCGGCTACCGGGGCGAGATCCTGGTGAACCTGATCAACCACGACGGGGCGCGGTCGGCGAAGATCTCCCGAGGTGACCGGATCGCCCAACTTGTGATACAACGCGTCGAAGAAGCAGAGTTTTGCGCTGTCGACGAGTTGCCTGACTCGGTACGGGGTTCAGCCGGTCACGGTTCGACCGGCGGTCACACCGGTCTGGTCGCGGCGGAGCTGGTCCCGCCGCCGGACGGCGCGGTCGCCGTGCCCGGCCAGCCCGACCCGGCCCCGGGCGGGCCGGCAGCCCGCTGACAGCCCATACTCCGCTGGTACCCGGCCAGACTGGCCGTACCAGCGACAGCGCACACGGAAGGTTGGCAACGTGGTCTTCTCCCGCGGCCGCGGGCGCGGCCGGCACTCCAGGAACGAGCAGGCCGAACTCGACACGAACGAGGCGGCGGCTGCCTTGGAACCGTCGGTCGGCCCGTACGACGTGACCGTGGCCCCGCCCGGCGTCCGCCGGCTCGATCTGGGCAGCCTGCAGATTCCCGCGATCGAGGGGGTCGAGGTCCGGGTGCAGGCCAACCCCGAAGGGGTGATCCAACAGGTCGTCCTCGCCAACCGGGGCAGCGCGCTGCAGCTCGGTGTCTTCGCGGCACCCCGCAGCGCGGACATCTGGGACGAGGTACGCGCCGAGATCGCCGAGTCGCTGCGCCGCGACGGCGCCACCGTGCAGGAGGTCGCCGGTGAGTACGGGCCGGAACTGATCGCCCAGGTGCGGACCCCGGACGGCCACACCGACCTCAGGTTCGTCGGGGTGGACGGCCCCCGCTGGATGGTCCGCGGCCTCTACCAGGGGCTGGCCGCCACCCAGCCGGAGGCGGCCGGACCGCTCGCGGACGTGCTGCACGGACTCGTGGTCGATCGCGGCCAGGACGCCAAGCCGGTACGCGAGCCGCTGCCACTGCGCCTGCCCCGGGAGGTCGCCGAACAGGCCGGTCGCCCACCCGAGGCCGGGACTCGGTAACACCTGCCCGCGCGACGCGCTCTGCTGTTCAGCCGGGCTCCGGCACGGCGTACCCTTGGACGGGACCTGCTCGAAGACGGTGGGTCCGGGTGGCACCAGCGGCACCGGGGGAGGGACAGCCGGTCATGGCGATCGATGAGCACCGTCCGTCGCTGCGCCGGTTCCTACGCCGGCTGGCGGCGACCGAGGACGAGCTCGACGCCGAGCAACTTCAGCGGGAGAGCGCCGAGTGCGGCTCCGTCCCCGCCGGGCAGTGTCACCGCGGCGAGGTGGTGTCGGTGTCCGGCCGGCTGCGTACCGTCGTCTACTGCCCGCGCACCAACCTGCCGACCCTCGAAGCCGACCTGTACGACGGCAGCGACGTCGTCACCCTGGTCTGGCTGGGTCGCCGGCGGATCGCCGGCATCGAGCCCGGCCGCCAGCTGACCGCTCGTGGCCGGGTCGCGGTCCGCGACGACCGTAAGGTGATCTACAACCCGCACTACGAGTTGGAAACTCACCGGTGAGCTGGTCGGCGACGGCCGGTGCCGCCGAAGACGAAAGACGGTGCCGATGACCCCTGGCCAGCCAGAAACCACCACCGGCGCGCCGCAGCGCGCCGGTGACCCGCGATGGACCGACCAGTCCGGGGCGACCAGCGCCACCCCCGGGGCACCCGACGACGACGAGGAACGTCTGCCGAGCATCACCGAGCAGATGGCCGAGCAGCTCGGCGGTTGGCGCGGACTCGTCGAGTCCAGTGTGCCGATCGCGGTCTTCGTCGTCTGCAACGTCATCTGGGCCCTGACGGTCGCCCTCTGGGCCGCCGTCGGGGTGGCCGTCGGTATCGCCGTGGTCCGCCTGCTGCAACGGCGTCCGATCCGGCACGCGGTAAACGGACTGTTCGGCATCGGCATCGGCGCGCTGCTCGCCTGGCGCACCGGCGATGAGCGCGACTTCTACCTGCCCGGCATCCTCTACGGCATCGGCTACGGGCTGGCGTTGCTCGGTTCGGTGGTGATCCGCCAGCCGCTGGTCGGCTGGATCTGGTCGGTGCTCGCCGCCGGCGGGCGGTCCGAGTGGCGCACCGACCCGGTACTGATCCGTACCTTCAACCGGCTCACCGTGCTGTGGGGCGTGGTGTGGTTGCTCAAGGTCGGCGTGCAGGCCGGTTTCTACGTGGCGTCGATGGGGACCGCGCTCGGTGTGTCGCGGTTGCTGCTGGGCTACCCGCCGTACGCGCTGCTGCTGGCGATCACCATCTGGGTGGTGCGTCGGGTCAACCGGCAGCGCGACGACGCCCCTCCGCTGCTGGCCACCTCGGCCTGACGGGGCCCGAGGCCGGCGGCGCTCACTCCTGCGGCTGACCGGCCCGCCGGGTGCGCTCCACGCTGTCGGCACCCAGGACCACCGTTCGTACGTCGTCCTCGACCTCCGCCGTGCAGACGAAGACGAGTTCGTCGCCCGGCTCGAGCGGATCGTCCGGGCCAGGGACCAGCACCCGTTTGCCCCGTACGATCGCCACCAGGGCGGAGTCGCGCGGCAACGGCACCGTGTGCACGGCGTGCCCCACGTGTGGGGCGTCGGCCGGCAAGGTGATCTCCACGAGGTTCGCCTCGCCCTGACGGAAGGTCATCAACCTGACCAGGTCCCCGACGGTGACGGCCTCCTCGACCAGCGCCGCCATCACCCGCGGCTTGCTGACCGCGACGTCGACGCCCCACTGTTCGGTGAACAACCACTCGTTCTCGGCCCGGTTCACCCGGGCCACCACCCGGGGGACGCTGAACTCCGTCTTGGCCAGCAGCGACACCACCAGGTTGACCTTGTCGTCGCCGGTGGCGGCCACCACCACGTCGAAAGTGGCCAGCTCGGCGTCTTCCAGGCTGGCGACCTCGCAGGCGTCGGCCAGGATCCAGGTGGCCTCCGGCACCCGCTCGGCCAGGACCATCGCCGGATTTCGTTCGAAGAGCGTCACCTGATGACCGTTGCCGATCAGCTCCTGTGCGATGGACCGGCCGACGTTGCCGGCACCCGCGATGGCGACCCGCATGTCAGCGTGCTCCTTCCGGCAGGCTGCTGGCCCGCAGCGTCACCGCGTCCGCGATGTCGTCGGTGACCAGCATGAACACCTGATCGCCCTCCTGTAGCACCGTCGTCGCGCTCGGCAGCGTGCCGATCCCGAACCGCATCAGGTACGCGGCCCGGGTGCCGACGACGCTCTCCAACGCCTTGAGCGGGCGGCCGACCCACTCGCGGTGCAACGGCACCTCGATGATCGACACCGTGCTGGTCGGATCGCGGAAGATCTCCACGTTGCCCTCGGGGATCAGATGCCGCAGCATCCGGTCGGCCGCCCAGCGCACCGTCGCCACCGTCGGAATGCCCAGACGTTCGTAGACCTCGGCCCGGCGCTGGTCGTAGATGCGGGCGGCGACCCGGGAGACGCCGTACGTCTCGCGGGCCAGCCGGGCCGAGATGATGTTCGAGTTGTCGCCGCTGGAGACCGCCGCGAACGCGTCCGCCCGCTCGATCCCGGCTGACTGCAGCACCTCCCGGTCGAAACCGGTGCCGGTGACCGTCACGCCGGCGAAGTCGGCCGGTAGCCGGCGGAACGAGTTGGGGTCCTGGTCGATCACCGCCACCGAGTGGCCACGGTCCTGCAGGTTGTGTGCCAGGGTGGACCCGACTCGGCCACAACCCATGATCACGACGTGCACCTGAAGCCTCCCGCAGGGCGATGCGTCGGGTACGTGCCAAGCTGGACACGCGCTGGCCTGCCAGCCTGCCACGTCGCGGCTGGTTGCCGCCGCCGACCGTACCGCGCGGGTGCCCGGGGCGCGTGATCAGCCACCCGGATTCACCGGCCGGCGGGCCGCCGTACCCTTAGCGGTTGTGGCCAGTCCCACCTCCCTGATCAAACGCCTGCTGCTGGGCCGGCCCTTTCGGTCCGACCGGTTGCAGAACACCCTGCTGCCCAAGCGGGTGGCGCTGCCGGTGTTCTCCTCCGACGCGCTGTCGTCGGTCGCGTACGCGCCGGACGAGATCCTGCTGACGCTCTCCATCGCTGGCGCCGCCTCGTTCGCCTACTCGCCGTGGGTGACCCTCGCGGTCGCCGTGGTCATGGTCACCGTGGTGGCCAGTTACCGGCAGACCGTGCACGCCTACCCGTCCGGCGGCGGGGACTACGAGGTGGCCAGCGTCAACCTCGGTCCACGGTTCGGCGTCGGCGTGGCCAGCGCGCTGCTGATCGACTATGTGCTGACCGTCGCCGTCTCGGTCGCCGCCGGGGTGGCGAACCTCGGCTCGGTGGTGCCGTTCGTCGCCGACCACAAGGTCGTGGTGGCGGTCGCCGCGATCGTCGCACTCACCGCGCTCAATCTGCGCGGCGTACGCGAGTCGGGGCGGATGTTCGCCGTCCCCACGTACGGGTTCATCATCGTGATCAGCGCGGTGATCGCCACCGGCCTGATCCGGATCTTCGTCCTCGGCCACGATCTGCGGGCCCCCAGCGCGGACCTGGTGGTCAGCGCCGAGTGGGTCGACATGACCGGCTTCGCGATGGCGTTCCTGCTGCTGCGCGCCTTCTCGTCGGGCTGCGCCGCGCTGACCGGGGTGGAGGCGATCTCCAACGGCGTACCGGCGTTCAAACCGCCGAAGAGTCGCAACGCCGCCACCACGCTGCTGCTGCTCGGCTCCCTGTCGGTGACCATGATCGCCGGGATCATCTGGTTGGCCCAGGCCACCGGGCTGCAGTTCGTGGAGGACCCGGCCGTGCAGATCGAATCCGGGCCGGCCGGGTACGTACAGAAGACCGTGGTGGCCCAGCTGGGTGAGACGGTCTTCGGTCCCGGCGTGCTGCTGTTCCTGGTCGCCGGGGTGACCGCGTTGATCCTGTTCCTCGCCGCGAACACCGCGTTCAGCGGCTTCCCGGTGCTCGGGTCGATCCTCGCCCAGGACCGCTACCTGCCGCGCCAGTTGCACACCCGGGGTGACCGGCTGGCGTTCAGCAACGGCATTCTGTTCCTGGCCGCCTTCGCGATCGTGCTGATGGTCGTGCTGCAGGCCGAACTGACCCGGCTGATCCAGCTCTACATCGTCGGGGTGTTCGTGTCGTTCACGCTGTCGCAGGCGGGCATGCTGCGGCACTGGAACCGGCGGTTGAGCACCGAACGTGATCCGGCCGTACGCCGCCGGATGCACCGTTCCCGGGCGATCAACGGCTTCGGCATGACGCTGACCGGCGCGGTACTGGTCGTGGTGCTGGTCACCAAGTTCGCCCTCGGTGCCTGGATCGCCATCGCCGCGATGTCGGTCGTCTACGCCCTGATGCAGGCGATCCGGCGGCACTACGACACGATCGCCCGGGAGCTGACGCCGGCCGAGGGCCGACCGGTGCTGCCGGCCCGTAACCACGCGATCGTGCTGGTCAGCAAGGTGCACCTGCCGACGCTGCGGGCGGTGGCGTACGCGCAGGCCACCCGGCCCGACACGCTGGCCGCGCTAACGGTACGGGTGGACGACGCGGACACCCGCGCCGTGCAGGCCGAGTGGGACCGCCGTGGCCTGCCGGTGCCGTTGACCGTGGTCGACTCGCCGTACCGCGAGATCACCCGGCCGATCATCGACTACGTCAAGTCGGTGCGCCGCGACGCGCCACGCGACGTGGTCACCGTCTTCATTCCCGAGTACGTCGTCGGCCACTGGTGGGAGAACCTGTTGCACAATCAGAGCGCGTTGCGGCTCAAGGGCCGTCTGCTGTTCGAGCCCGGGGTGATGGTGACCAGTGTGCCGTGGCAGTTGGCGTCGAGCGCCAACCGGAACCTGGCCCGCTACGACGAGTCACTCAGCCGGGGCCCGGCCCGTGGCCCCCGGCCGGTGCCCGACGACACCCGGGACCCCGCCGACGCCGTCGGGACCGAGCGGGGTGAGCCGTGACGGCCGCGGCGGGGCCGCTGGCCGAAGGCGACCGCACGACGGTGCGGGTCGGCGCGGTGGCACACGGCGGGCACTGCGTGGCCAGAGTGGACGGGCAGGTGGTCTTCGTCCGGCACGCGCTGCCGGACGAGGTAGTCACCGTCGAGATCACCGAGGTCCACCGGGGCTTCCTGCGCGGCGACGCGGTGGCGGTGCTGGAGCCCGCGCCCGAGCGGGTCACCCCACCCTGCCGGTACGCCGGCCCGGACCGCTGCGGCGGCTGCGACCTGCAACACGTCGGCGTCGCCGGTCAGCTGGCCTGGAAGGAGTCGGTGGTCCGCGAGCAGCTGCTGCGGCTCGGCGGACTGAGCGCGGCGCAGGTCGACGCGCTCGGCGTACAGGTCCGGGCGCTGCCCGGTGGGCCGCTCGGCTGGCGGACCCGGGTGCGGTACGCGGTGGACGCCGCCGACCGGGCGGGGCTGCTCAAGCACCGCTCCCACGAGGTCGTCCCGGTGGACCGCTGCCTGATCGCCCACCCGGCCATCCAGCAACTGCCGGTGCTGCCGCCGGCCGGCGGGCGCTGGCCCGGCGTCGACGCGGTGGAAGTGGTCGCCTCCGGCACCGGTGACGTCGTCGTCACCGCGCTGCCCGGCCCGACGGCCGATACCCGGGTGACCGCCGCCGCCGACGCCCAGCTGACCCAGGTCGCGGCCGGTCGGCGTTTCGAGTTGCCGACCACGGCGTTCTGGCAGGTGCATCCGGCGGCGGCGGACACCCTCGTCGACGCCGTACTGGAGTTGCTGGATCCGGCACCGGGGGAGTCGGCGTGGGACCTCTACAGCGGCGCCGGCCTGTTCGCCGCGGCGATCGCCGGCCGGACCGGTCCCACCGGCCGGATCACCTCGGTCGAGTCGGCCGGACCAGGGGTGGCCGCCGCCCGACGTAACCTGGCCGACCTGGCGCAGGTCGAGGTGGTCGCGGCCCGGGTGGAGCAGGCGCTCGCCCGGCGGCGGATCACCGGTCCGGTCGACCTGGTGGTGCTCGATCCGCCACGGGCCGGCGCGGGCGCCCGGGTGGTCACCGCGATCGCCGCCGCGGCCCGCCGGGCTGTCGCCTACGTCGCCTGCGATCCGGCCGCGCTCGCCCGTGACGTGCGTACCTTCCGGGAACTCGGCTGGACGTTGGCACAGCTGCGCGGCTACGACTGCTTTCCGATGACCCAGCATGTCGAATGTGTGGCCCTGTTCACCCCACCTGACCCACCGGCTGAGCAGTGACCGCCCTGGGTTCGGCCGGGCTGCGCGACGGCGCGTTCCCGATAGACTCACCGGTCATGGGCGGATGTCGCGCGCAGGCCGGAGCGCGCACCGCCGCCGGGACGGACGCTCCGCGCCGGATGAGGGCGCGCGGGGCAGTTGGGAGCGAAAGTTGAGCCAGGCAGAGGCAGGAGCCGACGGCCGTTTGCTGGCCACCGTACGCACTCCGCAGGACGTCAAGCGGCTCTCCGCCGAGGAGCTGACGCTACTGGCCGCGGAGATCCGTGACTTTCTGGTGGCCAAGGTCTCCCGTACCGGCGGGCACCTGGGGCCCAACCTCGGGGTGGTGGAGTTGACCATCGCCATGCACCGGGTCTTCGACTCGCCCCGGGACCGATTCCTGTTCGACACCGGTCATCAGGCGTACGTGCACAAGATCCTCACCGGCCGGCAGGCGGCGTTCGACCAGCTCCGCCAGCGCGGTGGACTTTCCGGTTACCCGAGTCAGGCCGAGAGCGAACACGACCTGATCGAGAACTCGCACGCGTCCACCGCTCTGTCCTACGCCGACGGTCTGGCCAAGGCGTACGCGTTGCGGGGTGAGGCGCGCAGCGTGGTCGCGGTGGTCGGCGACGGTGCGTTGACCGGCGGCATGTGCTGGGAGGCACTGAACAACATCGCCGGGGCCCGTAACCCGCTGGTCGTGGTGGTCAACGACAACGGCCGGTCGTACGCGCCGACCATCGGCGGACTGGCCGACCACCTGGCCGCGTTGCGCCTCAACCCGGGCTACGAGAAGGTCCTCGACCTGGTCAAGGAGTCGCTCGGGGCGACGCCGCTGGTGGGCCGGCCGATGTACGAGGTGCTGCACGCGGTCAAGCGCGGCATCAAGGACGCGGTCGCCCCGCAGACCATGTTCGAGGATCTCGGGATCAAGTACGTCGGCCCGATCGATGGGCACGACCTCGCCGCGGTCGAGTCGGCGCTGCACCGGGCCAAGACCTTCGGCGCCCCGGTGATCGTGCACGTCGTCACCCGCAAGGGGTACGGCTACCGGCCGGCCGAGGACGACGAGGCCGACTGCCTGCACGGTCCGAGCAGCGCGTTCGACGTGGCGACCGGCAAGCTGCTGGCCGCGCCGGCGGTGAAGTGGACCCACGTCTTCGCCGACGAGCTGGTGGCGATCGCCGACGAGCGCCCCGACGTCGTCGGGATCACCGCGGCGATGGCCGAGCCGACCGGGATCGCCTCGCTGGCCCGCAAGTACCCGCAGCGGGTCTACGACGTCGGCATCGCCGAGCAGCATGCCACCACGTCGGCCGCCGGGCTGGCGATGGGCGGGCTGCATCCGGTGGTGGCGGTCTACGCGACCTTCCTGAACCGGGCGTTCGATCAGGTGCTGCTGGACGTGGCGATGCACAAGCTGCCGGTGACCTTCGTGCTGGACCGGGCCGGGGTGACCGGGCCGGACGGGCCCAGTCACTACGGCATCTGGGACATGTCGGTCTTCGGGGTGGTACCGGGGCTGCGGATCGCCGCCCCCCGTGACGCCGCCACCCTGCGCGAGGAGCTGCGCGAGGCGGTCGCCGTCGACGACGGCCCGACCGTGGTGCGGTTCCCGACCGGGTCGGTCGCGGCCGACCTGCCGGCGGTACGCCGGGTCGGCGCGGTGGACGTGCTGACCGAGTCCGACCGCGCCGACGTGCTGCTGGTCGCCGTCGGCGCGTTCGGCAAGTTGGGCGTCGACGTGGCCGCCCGGGTCGCCGAGCAGGGCTACGGGGTGACCGTGGTGGACCCGCGCTGGGTCCGACCGGTCGCCGCCGAGCTGGTCGACCTCGCCGCCGGGCACCGACTGGTGGTCACCGTCGAGGACGGGGTACGCACCGGCGGCGTCGGTGATGCCATCGCCAAGGCGCTGCGCGACGCCGATGTGCCGGTGCCGCTGCGGGATCTCGGCGTACCGGCCGACTGGCATCCGCACGGCAGCCGGGCGCAGATCCTCGCCGACCTGCGGCTGACCGCGCAGGACGTGGCGCGCGACATCACCGGCTGGATCTCCGGCCTGGACGATCCGGCTGACGCCCCGACGGCCGACGCCGGCCTAGGCGGTGACAGTGTCACCGGTGACGGCCGTAACGGCCGCCGGGCCGGCACCGGCCGCAACTGACGGCGTTCCGGGCGGTGCGGCCGGCACCGACCGCCGCCGCGCCGCCGCCCGCGCACCCGGAGCCGGTCCGGCTCGACGCCACCCGCTTCGTACGGTCGTTCGTCGACGGTGACCAGTTGTTCGTGGTCGACCGGGCGGGCGGGGCCGTAGCCGGGGACACCCTCGCCGCCTACCGGCTGCCGTCCGGAGAACGACAGTGGCGGATACCGGTTCCGGTCGACCCGCTCGGGCTACGCCGTGGCCAGTTCGGCCATCGGTTCGCCGGGGACAGCTTGTTGATCAGCTCCTTGGACTCGACAGGGGTGGTGCGTACCGTCGCGGTCGGCACCGGCGACGGGAGGCTGCGCTGGCGGGCCGACGGTCAGGTGATCGGAGTCAGCACCGACGGTGCGGTGGTCCTGCGGGGGATGGATGCCGTCGTCGGCACCGGGCAGTCTCCGGAAGCGGGCGACGGGCTCTGGCTGCGAGCGGTCGAGGCCGATTCCGGACAGCCGCGCTGGTACGCGCCCGCAGCGGGTGGATTCGACGTCGTTCGGTGGGTCGACGGGCGGCTGGCGCAGGTGATCCAGGTGGACCCGCAGCGACAGGTGCGGGTCCTCGACGCGGCGACCGGCCGGGCGGTGGCGGCCGGCGCCCTACCGGCCAGGCTCGCGCCCGAGTACGGCTGGGCGGCGCACGATCTGCTGGTGCTGACGGCCGGGGGGTCGGTGACCGCCGTCGAACTCGACGGGCTGGCGGCGCGGTGGTCGGTACTGGCACCCCGGGTCAGCTACGTGATCGCGTGTGGTGCGCTGATCTGCCTCAACGATGCCGAGCAAGGGATGTGGGCGCTGGACCCCGCCGACGGCGCCACCCGGTGGGCCCACGGGGACAGGTACGCGGTCGAAAGCTCGGGGCCCTACCTGCTGACCGCACCCGGTCGGGACGAGCCGTCCAGTCATCGCATCGTCGTGGACCCGGCGACCGGCGAACAGGTAGCCCCCGGCAGCGGTCGATGGTCGGTGCTCGCCGTCGATGCTGACGGCTGGCTGGCTCAGTGGTCCGACCCCGGTGCGGCCGAGGCATGGGTGGCCAGGATCACCGCCGACGGGTCGACTCCGAGGGTGCTGCTGCACCTACGCGAGGGCGTAGCAGCGTGCCAGGCGGGCCCGGCGGCGGTGGTCTGCCGGCGCGCCGACGGCAGTCTCGGCATCTGGGCGCTGCCCGACTAGTTTTGGCATCGGCCCTGCTGCTTCACGCAGGTTTAACGCCGCGCTGCGCAGGGTGTGAGCGGGCGATGACAGGAGGGCGCCGTGCGGGTGCTGGTGGTCGAGGACGAACGCAACCTCGCCGACGCGATCGTCCGTGGATTGCGTCGACAGGGGATGGCGGTGGACGTCGCCTACGACGGCTCCGCCGGGCACGAGATGGCGTTCGTGACCCGCTACGACGTGGTGGTGCTCGACCGGGACCTGCCCGGCGTGCACGGCGATCAGATCTGCGCCGACCTGGTCAGCTCCGGAGCACTGACCCGGGTGCTGATGCTCACCGCCAGCGGCACCGTCGCCGACCGGGTCGAAGGGCTGCAGCTCGGCGCCGACGACTATCTGCCGAAGCCGTTCGCGTTCACCGAGCTGGTCGCCCGGGTGCAGGCGTTGGGCCGGCGGGCCACCCCACCGGCACCACCGGTGTTGGCCGTCGGCAACCTGACCGTGGATCCGGCCCGGCGGGTCGCCGCCCGGGCCGGTGTGCCGGTCGATCTGACCCGTAAGGAGTTCGGTGTGCTGGAGGAGCTGGTCAAGGCCCGTGGCGCGGTGGTGTCCAGCGAGGAGCTGCTGGAGCGGGTCTGGGACGCCAACACGGATCCGTTCACCACGACCGTACGGGTGACGGTCATGACGCTGCGCCGCAAGCTCGGCGATCCGCCGCTGATCGAGACGGTGGTCGGGGCGGGCTACCGGGTGACCGGCCCGGAGCTGCCTGCCGGGGCCGAGGCGCACCGGTGACCCGGGCGGCTGCTCCCGGCCCGGCGGGCGGCGGCCCGGCCGCGGGGAAGGGCCCGGTGGTGGAGCCGGGCGACGAGCGGGCCGGCTGGCGGCAACTCCGGCTCGGGTTGCGCTCGCCACGGCCGACGCTGCGGCTGCGACTCACCCTGTTCAACGGGGTACTGCTGGTCGGTGCGTTGTCGGCGTTCGTGTTGTTGGCCTGGCTGCTGGTGACCGATGCGTTGCGCCCGGCCGAGCAGCTCGCGCCGGGCACGGTCGTGGTGCTCACCGACGGGCGTCAGCTCGACGCCGCGGTCTGGCAGGACCAGATCGCCGACCAGGCGTCCGGCGAGTTGTTGGCGAAGTCGCTGGTCGCCCTGATCGCGATCAGCGCGGTCGGGGTACTCGGCGCGTACGCGGTGGTCGGCCGGGCGCTGCGTCCGCTGCAGCAGGTGACGTCGATCGCCCGCCGGCTGGGCGAGCAGACGCTGGACCAGCGGATCCGCTATGCCGGTGCCGGCGACGAGGTGGCGGAGCTGGCGGCGACCTTCGACGGCATGCTGGATCGGCTCAGCACGGCGTTCGAGGCACAGAAGCGGTTCGTCGCGAACGCGTCGCACGAGCTGCGGACCCCGCTCGCGGTGATGCGGACCGAGATCGACGTGACGATGGGTGACGACACCGCCGACCTGGCCGAGTACCGGCGGATGGCCACTGTGGTGCGCGACGCCTCGCAGCGGGCCAACGGGCTGGTCGACGCGCTGCTGGTGCTGGCCAGCAGTGAGGCGCAGTCCGGCCGGCGGCTGGTCCGCAAGGTGCCCAGTGACCTGAGTGACGGGGTGTGTGCGGCGTTGTCGGCGATGCAGGGGGAGACGCGCCGGCTCAAGCTGGACGTGCGTACCGCTCTGGATTCGGCGATGGTGACCGGCGACCCGAGCCTGCTCGACCGGTTGGCCGGCAATCTGATTGAGAACGCGGTGCGCTACAACCATCTGCACGGTCGGCTGTGGGCGCGGACCGGCAGCCACGGATCCCATGTGTACCTGCTGGTCGGCAACAGCGGGTTCGAGGTGGAACAGGCCGACGTGCCCGGGTTGTTCGAGCCGTTCCGCCGGGGCGGTCGGGAACGGACCGGCGCGAAGGGCTCCGGGCTCGGGTTGTCGATCGTGCGGGCGGTGGCCGACGCGCATGGCGGGACGGTGTCGGCGGTCGCCCAACCGGGCGGCGGCCTGGAGGTGACGGTGACTCTCCCGGCGGCGGACGACGTGCCGGGACCACCCGGTGAGCAGGCCGGTCCACGGGCGGTCCGCGCCGGCTGAGTCGACCGCTGAGCGACTCCTCAGCGACCGCTGCCCCACGACGGGTGGTCGTGGGGCAGCGGGCAGTGCGGCGGCGGACCGGGGTGTGGGCCGTGCCGGACAGCGGGGGTGCTCAGGCCGGCGGGCTGGCCACGCCGGGCGGCAGGAAGCGGCGGCCGGTCACCCGTTCGGCGGTGCCGGTGCGGTCCAGGTACGGCGTGATGCCGCCCAGGTGGAACGGCCAGCCGGCGCCGAGAATCAGGCACAGGTCGATGTCCTGCGGCTCGGCGACGACGCCCTCGTCGAGCATCAGCCGGATCTCCTGGGCCAACGCGTCGAGGGCCCGCTGGCGGACCTGCTCGGCGGTCAGCGGCGCGGCTCCGACCTCGAGCAGCTTGCCGATCTCCGGGTTGACGTCGTCGTCGACGATCAGCGGCTGGCCGGATTCGGCGATCCGGCGCAGGTTGTCGCTGACCGTGAACCGGTCCGGGAAGGCGGCGTGCAGCGTACCGGCGACGTGGTGGGCGACCGGCGGGCCGACCAGCTGCAACAGGGCCAGCGGCCGCATCGGCAGACCGAGCGGATCCATCGCGGCGTCGGCGGTCTCCACCGGGGTGCCGGCGTCCACCGCGGCGAAGACCTCGCCGAGGAAGCGGGTCAGCAGTCGGTTGACCACGAACGCCGGGGCGTCCGACACCAGTACGCAGGACTTGCGCAGCTGCTTGCCGACGGCGAACGCGGTGGCGAGGGTGGCGTCGTCGGTCTGTTCGCCCCGGACGATCTCCAGCAGCGGCAGCACCGCGACCGGGTTGAAGAAGTGGAAGCCGACGACCCGTTGCGGGTGGGTCAGTTCGGCGGCCATCTCGGTGACCGACAGCGACGACGTGTTGGTGGCCAGGATCGCCTCCGGGCTGACGATCGCCTCGACCTCGGCCCAGACGTGCTTCTTGACCTTGAGGTCCTCGAAGACGGCTTCGATGACGAAGTCGGCGTCGGCGAAGACGCTCTTGTCGACCGATCCGCTGACCAGGGCGAGCAGCTTCGCGGCGGTGCCGGTGTCCATCCGGCCCTTGCCGACCTGCTTCTCGATCTCGGCGTGCACGTAGCCCAGGCCGGCGTCGACCCGGGACTGGTCGAGGTCGGTGAGGACCACCGGCACCTGCAGTCGCCGGGCGAACAGCAGCGCCAGTTGGGAGGCCATCAGGCCGGCACCGACGATGCCGACCTTGGTCACCGGTCGGGCCAGGTCCGCCGACGGGGCGCCGGCCGGCCGCTTGGCGCGCCGCTGCACCAGGTCGAACGCGTACAGCCCGCTGCGCAGCTCCGGCGAGACGATCAGGTCGGCCAGGGCCTCGACCTCGGCGGCGGCCCCGTCGGCGAACGGGGTCTCCTTGGCCAGCGCGAGCAGGTCCAGCGCCCGGTACGCGGACGGCACGGCACCGTGCAGCCGTTGGTCGAGCTGGTGGCGGGCGAAGTAGAGCACGCCGTCCCACATCTCCCGGTCGATCTCCGGGCGGGTGACGGTGACGTCGCCGCGGACCACCCCGGCGGCCCACTCCAGGGAGAGTTCCAGGAAGTCCGCCGGTTCCAGCAGGATGTCCGCGATGCCCAGCTCAGCGGCCTGCTTCGGCTTGAGCATCTTGTTCTGCGTCAGCGGGTTCTGGATGATCACCTGGGCGGCGGCGGGGATGCCGATCAGGTTCGGCAGTAGCTGGGTGCCGCCCCAGCCGGGCACCAGGCCCAGTGACACCTCGGGCAGGGCGAGCGCGGCGGCGCCGCCGGACAGCGTCCGGTAGTGGCAGTGCAGGGCCAGTTCGAGGCCGCCGCCCATCGCGGCACCGTTGACGAAGGCGAACGTCGGCACGGCGGCGTCGCGCAACCGGGCGAAGACCCGGTGCCCCATCCGGCCGATCTCCAGGCCCTGCTCCCGGTTGGTGACCAGCGGCATCGCGGTCAGGTCGGCACCGACGCAGAAGACGTACGGTTTGCCGGTCACCGCGACGAACGCCGGCTCGCCGGCCAGCGCCTCGGTGATCGCCGCGTTCAGGCTGGCGAGTCCGGCCGGGCCGAGGGTGTTCGGTTTGCGGTGGTCCAGGCCGTTGTCCAGGGTGATCAGCGCGGCCGGCCGGTCAAGGCCGGGTACGTTCACCTGTCGGACCAGGGCCTTGGTGACCACCTCGTTGGGGTTGTCCAGCGCCGTCATCAGCCCTCTTCTCCCTGCTGCGCCGTGGTGCCCGCGCCGGTCCAGGCCGGGTTTTCCCAGATCACCGAGCCGCCCATGCCGATGCCGATGCACATCGCGGTGAGCCCGTAGCGCACCTGCGGGTTCTCGGCGAACTGCCGGGCCAGTTGGGTCATCAGCCGTACGCCGGAGGAGGCCAGCGGGTGTCCGATGGCGATGGCACCGCCCCACTGGTTGACCCGGGGGTCGTCGTCGGCGATGCCGAAGTGGTCGAGGAAGGCCAGCACCTGGACGGCGAAGGCCTCGTTGAGCTCGAACAGGCCGATGTCGTCGATGCCGAGGCCGGCCAGCCGTAGCGCCTTTTCGGTGGACGGGATCGGGCCGACGCCCATCACCTCCGGCTCGACGCCGACGAAGCCGTACGAGACCATCCGCATCGCCACCGGAAGGCCCAGCTCGCGGGCGACGTCCTCGGCGGCGAGCAGGCTGGCGGTGGCGCCGTCGTTGAGCCCGGCGGCGTTTCCGGCGGTGACCCGACCGTGTGGTCGGAACGGCGTCTTGAGGGTGGCCAGCTTCTCCAGCGAGGTCTCCCGGGGAGCCTCGTCGACGGTGGCCAACCCCCAGCCGGTCTCCGGGTCGCGGACCGCCACCGACACCAGGTCGGGCTGCAGCTTGCCGTTGGCGTACGCCTTGGCGGTCTTGACCTGGGAGGCGAGCGCGAAGGCGTCGGTGCGCGCCCGGGTGACGCCGGGCAGCCGGTCGTGCAGGTTCTCTGCTGTCGCTCCCATGATCAGGGCGGACGGGTCGACCAGCTTCTCGGCGAGGATGCGGGGGTTGGGGTCGACGCCCTCGCCCATCGGGTGGCGGCCCATGTGCTCGACGCCGCCGGCGACGGCGATGTCGTAGGCACCCATCGCGATGCCACCGGCCACCGAGGTGACCGCGGTCATCGCGCCGGCGCACATCCGGTCGATGGCGAAGCCGGGCACCGTCCTGGGCAGGCCGGCCAGCAGGGCGGCGGTGCGCCCGATGGTGAGGCCCTGGTCACCGGTCTGGGTGGTGGCCGCGATGGCGACCTCTTCGACCCGGTCGGCGGGTAGCTGCGGGTTGCGCCGCAACAGCTCCCGGATGCAGCGGATGACGAGGTCGTCGGCGCGGGTGTGGGCGTACATCCCGCCGGCTTTGCCGAACGGGGTGCGGACGCCGTCGACGAAGACGACATCCCGGACTTCACGCGGCACGATGGGCCTCCTAGCCGGCCTGGGAAACGCGGGGCAGACCCTATGCTACTTGTCGGTAACTAGCGTCGACGGCCGGACTCGGTGTGGCCCGGGCCACACCGAGTCCATGCCGGTGCCGAGGATGGGCCGAACCGGGTCGGGTACCTTGTGGCAATCCGACACGAAGGAGACGCGGTGAAGGTTCTGATCGCGGGGGGCGCGGGTTTCATCGGTAGCACGATCGCTTCCGCCTGCCTCGACGACGGCGTGACGCCGGTGCTGCTGGACAACCTCAGTACCGGGCGGATCGAGTTCACCCGCGACCGCCTGTTCTACCACGGCGACATCGCCGACGGCGCCCTGATCGACCGGATCTTCGCCGACCACCCGGACATCGACGCCGTCGTACACGCCGCCGCCCTCATCGTGGTGCCCGAGTCGGTCGCCGAGCCGCTGCGCTACTACCGCGAGAACGTCGCCAAGTCGATCGACTTCATCGAGCACGTGCTCCGCAACGGAGCCCGACGGTACCTGTTCAGCTCGTCGGCGGCCATCTACCGCCCGGGCGAGGACTTCTCCGTCGACGAGTCGTCACCACTCGAGCCGACCAGCCCGTACGCGTGGACCAAGGCGATGATGGAGCAGATGCTCGCCGACTGCGCCGTCGCGACGCCGCTGCGCGCCCTGTCGCTGCGCTACTTCAACCCGATCGGCGCCGACCCGCGACTGCGTACCGGACTGCAGATCCGCCAGCCGACCCACGTGCTCGGCAGGCTGATCACCGCCGCCGAGACCGGTGCCGAGTTCGCCATCACCGGCGTCGACTGGCCGACCCGCGACGGCTCAGGGATCCGCGACTACATCCACGTCTGGGATCTGGCCCGGGCCCACGTCCAGGCGCTGCGCCGATTCGACCAGATCCTGCCGCAGGACACCGACCGGCGCTACGAGGTGCTCAACCTCGGCACCGGCGACGGAACAACGGTGCGCGAGTTCGTCGAGGCGTTCCGGTCCGTTTCGGACCAGCCGCTGCTGGTACGCGAAACCGGGCCCCGCCCCGGCGACGCGGCCGGCTCCTACACCCGCAGCGTCCGGGCCCGCCAACTGCTGGACTGGAAGCCGGAGCTATCCATCGCCGACGGTATCGGCCACTCGCTGGCCTGGTCCGCCCGGCGTGACGAGGTGCTCGAGGACTGAGCCGCGCAAGGGCGACGTCCGGAGGAGCCCGACGTCGCCCTGCGGGCCGGTGGTCAGTCCGGTGGACCCGCCAGCGCGTCGGTCAGCTCGGCGATGATCAACGACACCTGCCAGGCGCGGGCACCGAAGCCGCGCAAGATCGCCGCCACCGACTCCTCGGTCAACTCGTCCGGCGGAGCCCAGGCCAACCGGCGGATCGAATCCGGGGCGATCAGATTCTCCGGTGGCAGCACTTCCGCCGCTGCGGTGCGGATGACGACCTCCCGGCAGCGGGCCAGCCGGGCCGCCGCGGCCGGATCGCGCTCTGCCCACCGGTGCGGCGGCGGCGGGCCGTCGACCGTCGGCGCCACCGGCAACTCGCCGTCGGGCAGGGCCCGGGCGGCAGCCAACGCGTCCAGCCAGATCCGGGCCAGCCTGCGCACGGACCGGCCGCTGAACCCCGGTAACGCCAGCAGCGCCCGCTCGTCGCGGGGATCCAGCTCGGCGGCCGCGACGATCGCCGAGTCCGGCAGTACCCGGCCGGGTGCCGAATCCCGCCGGGCCGCGACCTCGTCCCGGGCGTACCAGATCGCTCGAACCCGGGCCTGTGCCCGCGCCCCCCGTACCCGGTGGATGCCGGAGGTCCGCCGCCAGGGCTCAGGGCGCGCCCGCGGTGGCTGACTGCCCCAGTTGACGAGGGCGGCGAACTCCTCCGCCGCCCACTGCTGCTTGCCTTGGCGCTCCAGCTCCACCGCGAGCACGTCCCGCAGGTCGACCAGCATCTCCACGTCCAACGCGGCATAGGTGAGCCACGAGTCCGGCAGCGGGCGGGTCGACCAGTCGGCGGCGGAATGATGCTTCTCCAGCGAGAATCCGAGTAGCGACTCGGTGAGCGCGGCCAGCCCGACGCGTTCGAAGCCGGCCAGCCGGGCCGCCAGCTCGGTGTCGAACAGCCGGCGTGGACGCAGACCGAGGTCCGCCAGGCAGGGTAGATCCTGGCTGGCCGCGTGCAACACCCATTCGGTGTCGGCGAGCGCTGTGTCGAGCGTGCTCAGATCCGGCAGCGGCAGCGGGTCGATCAGCGTGGTTCCGGCCCCGGATCGGCGTAGCTGGACCAGATACGCGCGCTGGCTGTAGCGATATCCGGAAGCTCGTTCGGCGTCGACGGCGACCGGCCCGGTGCCGGCGGCGAACCGGGCCACCACCTCGGCGAGAGCGTCGACGTCGGCCACCGGTTCGGGGGTGCCGTCGCGGGGGGCGGTCAGCGGAACGGGCCCGCCGGGCGAAGGGGAGGGCCCCACGACATCGGACGCCGGCGCGGACGCCAGCGGGTTGTGGTGCGGCTCGCTCCCTGCTGGGCGTTGCGCGGTCCGACGGCGCAGGGGGGATTCGTCGGTCACCTGACAACCCTAGTGCCCGGGCTGCCGGAGACGCCGCCAGGTACGACCGGCGCGTCGGCGGTCCGGGCCGACAAAGTTATCAATAGCACGAAACAGGCATACAGTGGGCAAGAACCGGGCCACATTCGCGTTTTCGCTGTTGCCGGCACGACAAAGGTGGTATCACCCGGTACCGTTCTTGTCGCCGCTTGCGCGGCAGGGGTGGGCCGGGCTGCCGCAGCGGAGGAGAGGCTGCCACATGACCAGTGGAAACGATCAGCGATCCGATCCTGTCATGGATCCAGCCGGGCCGCGGCACGCCGCGCTGGACCTCACAGCACCCCTGTTGCCGTCCCGAACGGCTCCCGTGCCGCCATGGGCCTCGACAGCGCCGGATACGCAGAGCTTCACGCCGACTGTCCCGGACTCCTCGACACCAGCCGACGAGTCAGCCGGACCGGCGGCGTACGGATCAGCGCCAGAGCCGACGGTGCCCGCAACGCCCGCCGCGGCCGAGGCGTTCTCGTCGAAGTCCGCCGCCGGTCCGCCGACGCGGCCCGCGACGGAACGTTCCGGTCCGTGGGCTCCACCGCCGGACCAACTGCGCCGGGTGGTGCCGCAGCCTCAGCGCGGCTGGCTGAGGGTGACCGCGCTGCTACTCGTGGCCGGGCTGGCCGTGCTGGCCGGATTCCAGACGTACCAGATCAACCAGCTGACCGATCGGCTGAGCGAGGCCGACCAGCGGCTGGCGCAGGCGCAGGGTGCCGATGCCGACCGGTTCGACCTGGTCGAATCGCGCACCGCCGACCTGGAGCGCCAGGTCGGCGCCGCCTTCGACCCGGAGTCCATCGCCGCCGCCGCGCTGCCGAGCGTGTTTCGGGTCAGCGCCGGACGCTTCACCGGCACCGCCTTCGCGGTGGGCGAGCCGGATGCCGGCGGCACCGACCTGCTGACCAACTACCACGTCATCGAGGCGGGTTACCTGGCCGGCAGCCGTCGGGTCTTCCTCGAACGCGACGGCGAGCGGGTGGAGGCGAGCATCGCGGCGGTGGACGCCGACAGCGATGTGGCCCTGCTGCGCACCAGCGAGTCGTACGCCGGTCTGATGGCGGCGAACGACGGAGTGAAAGCCGGCCAGCAGATCGTGGTCGTCGGCGCGCCGCTCGGGCTGGTGGACACCGTCACCATAGGGGTGGTCAGCGCGCTGCGGGAAGCCGACGACGGGTCTGGGCCGGTGCTGCAGTTCGACGCCCCGATCAACGCAGGAAACTCCGGCGGGCCGGTGATCAACAGCAGTACGCAGGTGGTCGGGATCGCCACAGCCAAGGCACGTGACGCCGAGGGAATCGGCCTGGCGGTGCCGATGCAGGTCGCCTGTGCGGCGTTCGACATCTGTTGACGGTGCCGGCGCTTGCTCAGCTGCCAGGATTGCTCAGTTGGCTGCGGGCGGCCAACGGGCAGGCAGTGCCGTCACGCCGGGCGGCGGTAGCCCGGCAGCCGAAGCCAGCAGGTCGCACCAGGCGAGCAGATGGGCACTGAGCCCGGTGGTCAACGGGGTCCACGACGCCCGGATCTCGATGTCCCCGCCGGCCGGCGGACCGGCGAGCTCGCCGAAGCGGGTGGAGCAGGTCTGAGTGACGGTGCCGCCGATCGCGGTGCAGGTCGCGCCGTGTGTCTGCAACGCGTCGGTCAGCCAGGTCCAGCCGACGCCGGGGAGCAGCGGATCGGCGACCAGGTCGACCTCCAGATCGGCGGTGACATAGGTCACCAGCCGCAGCGTGCCCTGCCAGGCGTCGTGCCCGGCCGGATCGTGCAACAGGACCAGCCGCCCGGTGGCCACCTCGTCCGAGGCACGCAGGACGGTGGCGCTCAGCGCGAACGCGTACGGCGCGAGCCGCTGCGGCGCGCCGACCTCCTCGATCTGGATCTCCTCCCGTGGGGCGACCGCGCGTAGTCCGGCGACGGCGCGGTGGAACGCCTCGGGCAACGCGGTACGGGGGGCCATGAACGCAGCCTAGGCCGCCGCCGGGGCCGATGGGGGACCGGCACGCCGGGCCGGCGCTGCGACACCCGGGATCGGGGCACGGCTGCTGAGTGCGGAGGTAGCCATGGCACCATGACGCCGGTGACCACCACGACGCCGGGCAACGCTGCCCACGACGGAGCATCCGCGACGATGAACGACTCGGCCTTCGTTCGGGCCTGCCGCCGCGAGCCGGTGCCGCACACCCCGGTGTGGTTCATGCGCCAGGCCGGGCGTTCGCTACCGGAGTACCGCGACCTGCGCAGCGGGATCGGCATGCTGGAGTCCTGCCGGCAGCCGAATCTGGTCGCCGAGATCACCATGCAGCCGGTACGCCGGCACGGGGTGGACGCGGCCATCCTGTTCAGCGACATCGTGGTGCCGGTCGCCGCAGCCGGTGTCGAGCTGGACATCGTGGCCGGCACCGGCCCGGTGATCGCCGATCCGATCCGCAGCGCCGCCGACGTCGGACGGCTGCGCCGGATCACCCCGGACGACGTCGACTTCGTCGACGAGGCGGTGCGGCTGCTCGTCCCACAGCTCGGTCACACCCCGCTGATCGGGTTCGCCGGTGCGCCGTTCACCCTGGCCAGCTACCTCGTCGAGGGCGGGCCGTCGCGTACCCACGGGCGGACCAAAGCCCTGATGTACGGCGAACCCGACACCTGGCACGCGTTGTGTGCCCGACTCGCCGAGATCACCCTGGAGTTCCTTCGAGTACAGATCGCCGCCGGCGTGTCGGCGGTCCAGCTCTTCGACTCGTGGGCCGGCACCCTGTCCGAGGCGGACTACCGTCGGTACGTGATGCCGCACTCGGCGGCGGTGCTGCACCAACTGGCCGACGCCGGGGTGCCCCGAATCCACTTCGGAGTCGGCACCGCCGAGCTGCTCGGCGCGATGGGCGAGGCCGGTGCCGACGTGGTCGGCGTGGACTGGCGTACCCCGCTGGACGCCGCGACCGTGCGGATCGGTCCGCAGCGGGCGGTGCAGGGCAACCTCGACCCGTGCCTGCTGCTGGCGCCCTGGCCGGTGATCGAGGTGGAGGTCCGCCGGGTACTGGCCGAAGGGCTGGCCGCGCCGGGTCACGTGTTCAACCTCGGCCACGGGGTCCTCCCGGAGACCGACCCCGACGTGCTGACCCGGGTGGTCGAGTTGGTGCACACGACGTCGGTGCGGTGAGCGGCACGCCATCGCGAGGATGAAGATCGCCCCGCGCCGGGGCGGTGGATGGTGTGGGCGCGGCAGGTGGCAAGGTGACGGTATGCAGCAACCGTGGCGGATAGCCGTGGTGGGCGGCGGGATCGCCGGACTTGCCGCAGCGGTGCGGCTCCGCGATCGGGCACCGGCCGGCACCCGGATCACCGTGTTCGAGCAGTCCAGCGAGCTGGGCGGAAAACTGCGTACCGGGCAGTTCGCCGGTCGCCCGGTGGAGCGCGGCGCCGAGGCGTTCCTGATGCGCGATCCCGCCGGCGGAGACTCCGCCGCGGTCGCGTTGGCCCGCCGCGTCGGCCTCGCCGACCGGCTGGTGCATCCGGCGGTCGGTCAGGCGTCGCTGGCCCGCGACGGCCGGCTGGTGCCGCTGCCAGGCGGCACGCTGATCGGCGTCCCGGGTGACCTCGCCGCGGTCGCCCCGGTGGCCCGGGCCGCCCCCGAGCGCGACCCCGACGACGGTACGCCGCTGCTGGGACCCGACGAGGATGTCGCCGTGGGCGAACTGGTCCGCCGCCGGCTCGGCGAAGAGGTCGTCGACCGGCTCGTCGATCCGATGCTCGGCGGGGTGTACGCGGGTCGGGCGGACACGTTGTCGCTGGCCACCACCATCCCGGGGCTGGCCGCCACAGCCCGGACCCGGCACACCCTGCGCGACGCGGTGCGGGCCGCGCTGGCGGCGCGGCCGGCGGCGGCCGGCGCGCCGGTCTTCGGCAGCGTCGACGGCGGTCTCAGCCAGTTGGTGGCGGCGATCCGGGCAGCATTGTCGACCGCCGACGGCGGGGTCGAGGTGCGGTTGCGCACCGGGGCGGTGGTACGGGAGTTGGCGGCGTCAGCGGCCGGTTGGCGGCTGGTGGTGGGGCCGACCCGCGGGGCCGAGCGGGTGGATGCCGACGCGGTGGTGCTGGCGGTGCCGGCCCGGCCGGCGGCCCGGCTGCTCGCCCCGGTGGACGCGGCCGCGGCGGTGCGGGTCGGGGCGCTCGACTACGCGAGCATCGCGCTGGTCACCATGGCCCTGGCCACCTCGGAGCTGCCGGAGACCTCCGGTTTCCTGGTGCCGGCGGTCGAAGGGACCATGACCAAGGCCGCCACGTTCTTCAGCACCAAATGGGGCCAGCTGCGCCGGGCGGACGGGCTTGCGGTGGTCCGGGCCTCCCTTGGGCGCTATGGCGACGAGCAGCTACTGCAGCGCGACGACGACGAGTTGGTCGCCACGGTGCACGCCGAGCTGACCCGGCTCACCGGTGTCCGGCTACCGGCCGCCGTGCAGACCCATGTGCAGCGGTGGGGTGGCTCGCTGCCGCAGTATCCGCCGGGACACCTCGACCGGGTGGCCGCGGCGCGGGGATCGCTGCGGTCGGCCCGGCTGCGAGTGGCACTGGCCGGCGCCGCGTACGACGGAATTGGCATCCCGGTGTGTGTACGGTCCGGGGAAAGCGCCGCCGAAGAGATCCTGACCAGTCTGGAGAAGGTACGCAGATGAGTGGCGAGCAGCAGAGCAACGCGGCCCGGTTGCGGGAGCTGAACGAGACGATCCAGTACACGATGTGGTCGGTGTTCCGGGTGGCCGAGCGGCTGCCGGCGCTGCGCGACGGGCTGGTCGGCGAGGTCGAGTCGCTCTTCGGTGAACTGGCAGCCAAGGGGGTGACCGTCCGGGGCAGCTACGACGTCGCGGGGCTGCGGGCCGACGCCGACATCATGATCTGGTGGCACGCCGCCGACAGCGACGACCTGCAGGACGCCTACGGGCGGCTGCGGCGCACCGCGCTCGGCCGGCACCTCGCGCCGGTCTGGTCCCAGCTGGCGCTGCACCGGCCGGCCGAGTTCAACAAGAGCCATGTGCCGGCCTTCCTCGCCGGGGAGGAGGCGCGGGCGTACATCTGCGTCTATCCGTTCGTCCGGTCCTACGAGTGGTACCTGCTGCCCGACGAGGAACGCCGGGCGTTGCTCGCCGAGCACGGGAAGATGGCCCGGCCGTACCCGGACGTGCGGGCGAACACGGTGGCGTCGTTCGCGCTCGGCGACTACGAGTGGATGCTCGCCTTCGAAGCCGACGAGCTGCACCGGATCGTCGACCTGATGCGGGACCTGCGCGCGTCCGGGGCCCGCCGCCACGTCCGCGAGGAGGTACCGTTCTTCACCGGCCGCCGCCGGTCGGTGGCCGATCTGATCGACAATCTCCCGTGATCACTGGATGGTCCCGTTTGCGGGCCAAGTCGGGGAACTGTCCGGTATCGCGGCCGCCGAGGATTGGTTAGCGGCGGGCGGCGCGGGTATCCCGGAGTTGCCCCCCGAGGTTGGTCGGCCAACCGGCCGCACCGATCGGACCGGAGAAACACTCATCTGATCCGGAGGAGGGCGTGATGAGTACGCAGGCTCCGACCCGCAACACCGCCATGGAACGGCCGAGGATGGACCGTCAGTCCACCATGGCGCAGATGGGCGACATGAACGCCGGGATGCGACCGGCGACGACCCCGGGGACCGAGACCAAGTCGGCTTTCCGGAGCACGGAGTTCTACGTCTACCTGATCGCCGTGGCCGGTGTGCTGCTGGCTTCGCAGGTGATCAACACGAACATCGACGGCGTGCAGGGCACCGCCGGCGTCGGGGACCCCTTCCCGGCGAGCACCGCCTGGTGGTACGTGGCCCTGCTGACGATCGGTTACGTGATCAGCCGCGGGTTGGCCAAGGCCGGTAGCGCCTGGCGCAACTCGGGTGAACGTCAGCACTGACCTCGGTCAGCTGCCTGACGAGCGGGCCGGCGGCTGTGGTGGACGGGATCGTCCACCCGGCTGCCGGTCACTCGTCGTTCGCGGCGCCGCTCGCCGGGCGGCGCATCGGCACGTGCGCGATCCCGTCCTCGAGGTACTCCGGACCGGCCACGGCGAACCCGTGCCGGGCGTAGAGGGCGGTCAGGTGGGCCTGCGCGTCCAGGACACACAGCTGGTCACCGGCGATGGCGAGAGCGGCGTCGACCAGCCGTCCGGCGTGTCCCTGACCCCGTTCGCCGGCGGCCACCGCCACCCGGCCGATCCGTCGGACCGGTCCACCGCCCGCCGGGTCGCCGGGATCGGTCAACAGGCGCAGGCAGGCGATCACCGCGTCGGCCCGGGACAGCCACAGCTGAAGGGTGCCGGGCTCGACGTCGCGGCCGTCCAGATCCGGGTACGCGCACTCCTGCTCCACCACGAAGACGTCCACCCGTAGTTTCAGCAGTTGGTAGAGGGTCAGCGGATCCAGCTCGACGGTACGCGCGATGTGCGAGGTCAGGGCAGGTTCGGCGGACACGCCGAGGGATGATACGCGGGTCAGCCGGGTCGGCTGCCGACCGCGTCGCGTACCAGTGCGCCAGCTTCGCGTTCCACCGTACGGGCACAGTGGGCACAGCAGAAGAACCGCCCGGACACCTCCACCCCGTGCCCGACGATCTTGCACTGGCAGTGTTCGCAGATCGGGGCGAGCAGCTGGATGGCGCACTCGAACGAGTCGAAGGTGTAGGTTTCCCCGCTCACCGTCCGGATGTCGAACGTGAGCCAGTATTCGTTTCCGCAGACCTCACAGGTCGCCATGGCGTCTCTCCCAACGTCGGCCTCTTCGCAGGGTGCGCCATCGTCGGTCGGTAGACCGGCAAAATCGGCAAAATGCCGCTGATTACCGCACCATCTCAGGCCGGTTCCAGCCGCAGCGCCACCGAGTTCATGCAGTACCGGGCGTTTTTCGGCGTGTACCGCTCACCGTCGAACCGGTGCCCGAGATGCGAATCGCAGGTGGCACACCGGATCTCGGTGCGGACCATGCCGTGCGACCGGTCCTGGATGTACCGCACCGAGCCGGGCAGCGCCTCGTCGAAGCTCGGCCAGCCGCAGTGCGAGTCGAACTTCGTGTCGCTGGTGAACAGCGGCGCGTCGCAGGCCCGGCAGTGGTAGGTGCCGACCGTGGTGGTGTCGACGTACTCGCCGGTCCACGGCCGCTCGGTGCCGGCCTCGCGCAACACCCGGAACTGCTCGGGATCCAGCCGCATCCGCCATTCCTGCTCGGTGCTCGGCAGGGAAGCCTTCTCGTCGGTCATGACCTCTACGGTACGGCGGACCGGTCGCGCCGCCCCCCGAACCGGGCGCGCAGGGCCTAAGGTCGGCCTATGGCTGGCGAGAGTCGCAGTTCCAGGTCCGTGACCACCGTCGAAGTGGCCGGCCACCAGGTCCGGCTCAGCAGCCCGGACCGGGTCTGCTTCCCCGGCCCGGGCTACACCAAGCGGGACATCTTCGACTACTACCTCGCGGTCGGCGACGGCATCATGCGGGCCCTGCGCGACCGGCCCACCACGCTGCAGCGCTTCCCGGACGGTATCGACGGGGAGATGTTCTTCCAGAAACGGGTGCCGGCCCGCGGCGTCCCGGCGTGGCTGGGTACCGCCGAGATCAAGTTTCCCAGCGGGCGGACCGCCGACGAACTGTGCCCGACCGATCTCGCCCACGTCGCCTGGGCAGCGCAGATGGGTACCGTGGTGTTCCACCCGTGGCCGGTGCGCTCGCGCGACGTCGACCGGCCGGACGAGCTGCGGATCGACCTGGACCCGCAACCGGGTACCGACTTCGCCGACGCGG
Organism: Micromonospora sp. LOL_023; assembly: GCF_048060115.1. NCBI lineage: Bacteria > Bacillati > Actinomycetota > Actinomycetes > Micromonosporales > Micromonosporaceae > Micromonospora > Micromonospora sp. LOL_023. The sequence goes on along the minus strand of NZ_JBHMIM010000043.1, from coordinate 8,453 downwards.
TCGAGGCGGCCGGCGAGGTACGCGCCATCCTCGACGAACTCGGCGCTACCGGCTACCCGAAGACCTCCGGCGGCCGAGGCGTGCACGTCTACCTGCGGATCGCGCCCCGCTGGGTGTTCACCGACGTACGCCGGGCGGTCATCGCGTTCGCCCGCGAGGTGCAGCGGCGCCGCCCCGACCTGGTCACCACCGCGTGGTGGAAGGAGGAACGCGGCGAGAAGGTCTTCGTCGACTACAACCAGATGGCCCGCGACCGCACCATCGCCTGCGCGTACTCGTTGCGGGCCAACGCCCGCGCCACCGTCTCCACCCCGGTCACCTGGGACGAGCTGACCCAGGTGGAGCCGGACGACTTCGACCTGCGGACGGTGCCACCACGGCTGGCGAAGCTGGGCGACCCGCACGCCGGGATCGACGACACCCCGTGGGACATCACCCCGCTGCTGGAGTGGGCGGACCGGGACGAGCGCGACGGCACCGGGGATCTGCCGTACCCGCCGGACCACCCGAAGATGCCCGGTGAACCCGCGCGGGTCCAACCCAGCCGCGCCAAGCGCCCCACCAGCGAAAATGTCAGCTAGTACCCCTATTCGGGCAGGTCGAGGTCGTAGGCGGCGAGGATGGCCTCGGCCAAGGCGGGCTCCTGATGGGGCAGCAGGTAGCCGAGGTGCCGACCCAGGGTGCTCTTGGGGATGGTGACGACGTTGTCGCAGCTGACCACGCTGTCGTGGTCGAGTCCGTTGGCCGGGCCGACAGGGACTTCGGTGGACAGGCCGCGAATGGTGCTGGTGATGGGCGCGACGGTGACCCGGGTGAGGTAGGGGCGTACCGCTTCGCGAGTCAGGATGAGAACGGGCCGGGCCTTGTCAAGTTGGGCAAGGTGGATTGGTCGCATCAGTCCAGGTCGTCGATCGGGAGAGTGGCGGCATGCCCGGCGAGGCGGTCCAGGTCTGCGTCGGGTTCGACGCGGGCGAGGATCGCGGCGTCGCGGGCGGCGGCGGTCTGTCGTCGCTCGCGTCGTAGCGCTCGGGCGACGACGGCGGCCCTGCTGGGGGCGCCGCCGTCGCGGACCAACTCGTCGACGAACTCGACGAGGTCGTCCGGCAGGCGTACGGCGATCTGAGTGCTCACGCCGTCGATGCTACCGGATCGGTACCTATTCACATACCAGATCGGTAGCGGAGGTCATCGGCCCGACGAGGGACGGCGGGAAGCCGAACTCTGTTTCATCGTGATCCCCCAGGGGGATTTTGATCCCTCAGGGGGATCACGATGGAAAAGGTGTCCCTCCCTGGAGGGGGTCGGACCCGGTGCATGTCATGCCGCCGGTTGTTAGCCCTGCTGGTCTTCCCGACGCCGTGCCGCGTACGCCTCGACATCTTCGGCCAGCCAGATCCGGCCAGCCTTCAGCACCGCCAGTGGCTCCGGGAAGTCTCGGCGGCCGGTGATGACGTCTGCCCACTGCCGGGAGATGCCCAGGTAGTCGGCGACCTCCGCCGTGCCCATGAGCCGGATCTTCGCCACCCGCCCACTTTCCCCGTACCGCCCTGGTCAACGCGAGTGCCGCGTCGACCTGCCGGTCGCCGGCGACAGCCCGGCCGACGAGGACCCTGTGCTCACCTTCCGCTGGTCGTACGCGGACCTCAAAGACGAGCACGGCGAGGAAGGCGCCCGGATGATCCTCGCCGACCTGATGGACGCCTGGCAGGACAACGGCGGGCAGCCGGTGTCCGCCGACCAGATCGAGGCAGCCGGCCGCAACCGGTTGGCGCTCGACGACGCGTAGACCGCCGGCCCCGCCGGCCCGGTCAGCCGGTGGCGTCCTGGTCGGCGGCCTGGGTCAGTACCAGTTTCATGCCCTCGTGTGTCGCCTTGAAGCCGAGCCGCAGGTAGAACCGGTGCGCCGCCTCCCGTCGCTTAACTGCATCACGGCTACCACCTCGCCGTCACGCTCGGCGACGACGAGTTCGTTGCGTGGGTCGGCGTCGATCGCGTCGAACGCGTCCCGGTAGTCGGCCGGCACGGTCCGATCCGCCCCGCCGGTCGGCGCCTCCCGCTGCCAGCCCAGGTCGTCGTCGATGAGCAGCGCGAGCAGGGTCGGCCGGTCGTCGACCCGGGCGGGCCGCGCCGTCGGTTCAGTCACGTCGGTAGAGCCCGCACCCGCGCCGAGGGTCGGTCAAGCCGGGCAGCGCAGGCCGTCGTCGGGCACCGTCAGATCGATCAGGTACGCGTCAACCGCCGCGGCCACACAACCAGTGTGCGGGTACGCGGTGTGCCCGTTGCCTTCCCAGGTCACCAGCACGCCGGTGCCCAACAGCTCGGCCAGCCGGGGAGCCTGCTCGTACGGGGTGGCCGGATCCCCGGTGGTGCCCACCACCAGGATCGGTGGGGCGCCCGCCGCCGGGCCGACCGGGTACGGGTCGGCGGCAGCCGGCCAGTCGACGCAGGCGAGCAGCCCGACCGCCAACGCCGGACCGAACCGGGGATGCTGTCGGCCCCACTGCTGCTGCAGCTGCCGGATCTGTTCGATGCTGAGGTCGACCTCGGCGTCGGCACAGTTGATCGCAAGGTTGGCGGCGAACAGGCCGTCGTAGCCGCCGGCCGCGTCTCGGCCGGTGTAGCCGTCGGCCAGCGTGAACACCAGATCGGGATCCCCGTCGTGCAGCGCGGCCAGTGCCCGGGCCAGCGGTGCCCAGCCGCTCTGGTCGTACAGCGAGGCGACCACGGCGTAGAAGATCCAACCCGGGGTGGCCGCGCGGCCGGCGGCGGTACTGACCGGAGCCTGCCGGGCCTGGGCGGTCACCTCGTCGAGCAGGCCGGTGGGGTCGGCGCGGATCGGGCAGTCCCGGGGCGCGTCGGCACACCAGCGGGCGAACGCGTCAAAGGCCCGTTCGAATCCGGCGGCCTGCCCGAGTGATCCGGTCACCGGGTCCTCTCGGGGATCGATCGCGCCGTCGAGCACCAGTGCCCGGACCCGGTCCGGGAACAGGTGTGCGTAGGTGGCGCCCAGCAGACTGCCGTACGAGTAGCCAAGGTAGGTCAGCTGGTCGTCGCCGACCGCCGCGCGTACCGCGTCCAGGTCCTGCGCGGTCTGGTGGGTGGAGTACGCGCCCAGCTGGTCGCCGTGGCGGGCCGCGCAGCTCGTCGCGATCCGCTGGCTGACCCGCACGGACTCGGCGAAGGCCGTAGCGTCGCGGGGGTTCGGGTCGGCGCCGAAGACGGCGTCCCAGTCGGCGTCGTCGCCGCAGAAGATGCCGCCGGAGCGGGACACTCCGCGCGGGTCGAATCCGACCAGGTCGAACCGGCGCAGCACCTCGTCGGGCAGGCCGCCGGAGCGTTCACCGAGCGCGAGCCGCAGGGCGGCGTCGATGCCGGAGACTCCCGGCCCACCCGGGTTGACCACGAGCGAACCGATCCGGTCCTGCTGCTGGGCGGACCGGGCCCGGACCAGCGCCAGCGACAGGGTCGGGCTGGCCGGGCCGGCGGACCAGTCCACCGGCACGTCGATACTGGCGCAGTGGTAGCTGAGGTCGTCAGGGACGGTGCCGTACCGTTGCCGCGCCTCCTCGGGGCAGGGCAGCCAGTCCACCGTGTCGGCAACGGTGGCCGGCGACCGTTCGGCGGCCGGCTCTGGCGAGCAGCCGACCAGCCCGGTCAGGACCACTGCGAGCGTCGCGGCGGTGCACGCCCGACGTCTGCGCCGGGTCAACGCTGCCCGGTCGGGTCGCCGGCCAGGACCTGCTCGACATCGAAGCGGACCGGTCGTTGCAACTGGTCGTACCGGCAGGACTGCGGCTCGCGGTCCTGCCGCCAGCGCAGAAAGCGCGCGGTGTGCCGGAACCGGTCGCCCTCCATCGCGTCGTAGCCGACCTCGGCGACCAGGTCCGGTCGCAGCGGCTGCCATTCGAGGTTCTTGCCGCCGCTCCACCGGCTCGGCGCCCCTGGCACCCGCTGTCCGGCGGTGTGGTCACCGGCGGCCCACGGGTGCTCGGCGGCAGCGATTTCCAGCGGCGCCAACTCCTCGACGAGCTCGGCCCGGCGGGCGGCGGTGAACGACGCGCTGACGCCGACATGGTGCAGTGTCCCCGCGTCGTCGTACAGGCCCAGCAGCAGCGAGCCGACCACCGGCCCGGACTTGTGCCAGCGGTAGCCGGCCACCACCACGTCGGCGGTCCGGACGTGCTTGATCTTGAACATCAACCGTTTGCCGGGCTCGTAGCGCAGGTCGGCGGGCTTGGCGATCACCCCGTCGAGACCGGCGCCCTCGAAGACCTCGAACCAGCGTCGGGCGGTCTCCGGGTCGGTGGTGACCGGGGTGAGGTGCATCGGCGCGGTGATCGAGGCCAGGGCGTCGACCAGTTTGGCGCGGCGGGTGGGGAACGGCTCGTCGAGCAGCGACAGGTCGCCGAGCGCCAGCAGATCGAAGGCGACGAAGGACGCGGGAGTCTGCTCGGCGAGCAACCGCACCCGGGACGCCGCCGGGTGGATGCGCTGGCCCAGCAGGTCGAAGTCGAGCCGTGACCGGGTGCCGTCCTGCCGGATCACCACCAGCTCGCCGTCGACCACGACGCGGTCCGGGAACTGACGCAACACCTGGTCGATGACCTCGGGAAAGTATCTGGTGAGCGTCTTGCCGCCCCGGCTGGCCAACTCCACCTCGTCGCCGTCACGAAAGACGACGCACCGGTAGCCGTCCCATTTCGGCTCGTAGCTCATCTGCGCGGCGACGGGCATCGTGGCGACCGGCTTGGCCAACATCGGTTCCAGCGGCGGGGCGAGCGGCAGGTTCACCCACCCAGTGAACCATCCCGGTCCGACGGTTCGGCGTCATCGCCTCAGCGTGGCCGGCCCATCACTTTGCGGACCCGACGGAAGATCGGCCGGACCGGGCGGGCCAGCCAGGGCATCCGCCGGGCAGCCTTTCGGTACAGCGGCAGGTTGGCGGCGCGCAGTTGCTGCTGTACCGCCTTGAGATCGCTGCGGGCGGTTCGCAGCTGCCCTTCGAGTTCGGTGAGCCGGGCAGCCGTGATCGTCGCCATCGGCTCGTGACCGGTGATGGGTCCGGTCTCGTCGTTCTCGCCGCGTACCAGCCAGTGCGCCTGGGCGTAGACGTCGACAAGGTGGCCGGCGAGTGGTACATCCGCCTTCTCCAGCGCGGTGGGGAAAGTGGCGGCGAACAGGTCCCGATACTGCTTGGCCTGGTCGACCGAGGTGGCCAGGATCAGCTTGTTGGGTACCAGAACGGCGGGTACGAGGCTGCCGCCGTCGGCGAGATAGCCGAACAGGCCGCTGATGACACCGAGCCAGTGCCGATTGAGGACGTCGTCAAGTACCACCAGTCCGCGTTCGACCACCGTACGCTCCGCGATCCACAGGTCGTTCTCGGTGATCTCTTTCGTGTGCCCGCCGTCGATGGAGAAGATCCGGAATCGGCGGCCCGCCGTCACGAACCCGGCCTGCTCCAGATCCAGGCTGGAGGACTGCAGTATGTCGATGTTGTCGCCGGCGCCGTAGGCGGCCAGGTTCCGTTCGAAGGTCGGCCGGTTGCCGCGCCCCGAGTTGTCCACGTTCGCCGACTGATCGTCGAACACGTCGATCGCGACCGCCCGCTGATCTGCCGGAAGGCCAAGGGAAAGGCAGAGGAAGGACTTGCCGTGGTGGATGCCGATCTCGGCCACGTCGCCGACGATGTCTTCGGTGCGTTGGGCGACCTCGATGCCGCTTAGATAGACTGCGGTCGACGCATCCAGCCAGCCGCGCACTTGCTGCAACCCGGAACGCAGGTAGCCTGCCTTGGCATCGGGCAGGACCGGTGTGAGCGCCATCATACCGGCAGACCTTACCGCGAATTGCCAGAACAGCAAGCAGCCGATTGGCACAATGCTGGGGTGCTGGACGTTACCTATCCTCAAGCCGGAGCCACGGGCGAACTGCTGCGCCGGGTGGCCGGCGCAGCGGCGCCGCCACCGGTGCTACCCCACGGCTACCGCCATCTGCGGTACCGCACCCGACTGCGGCCAGGCAGTTTCCCGGTGGCGGCGCGGGCGGTACTCACCTGGCGGATGCACCGCACGGCCGGAGCGAGGGTAACCGCGACCGCGCCCCATGCCGCCCCCGGCGTGCAGGTCTCGGTCGCTCTGGGCGTCGGCCCACTGCGGCTGGTGGCGCCATGCGTCGTGGTGTGGGCCGTCGACGATGCCGATCGGGCCGGATTCGCCTACGGGACATTGCCCGGCCATCCGGCCAGTGGAGAGGAGGCGTTCCTGGTCGAGCGGCGCGGCGAGCACACCTGGCTGTCCGTCGTGGCGTTCAGCCGGCCGGTGGCACCGATCATGCGGCTGGCCGGACCGCTCGCCGCGTTGGCCCAGCGCGGCTACGCCTGGCGGCTGGGGGTGGCGCTGCGCCGGCTGTCAGAAACGGGCGAACGAGCGTAGCGGTGCGCGGGGGCCGAACCGTGGCGCGGCGACGCCCGCCAACTCCAGCAGCATGCAGACCCGTCCCCGGTGGCCACGGAACGGCTCCAGCAACTCGATCATGCGGTCATCGCTGCCCCGGGCCTCGCCGGCCAGCGCCCACGTCACGGTGTTCGGCAGGTGGAAATCGCCGACGCTCACCGCGTCCGCCGCGCCGAACGCCACCCGGACCACCTCAGCGGCGGTCCACCGGCCGATGCCGGGCAGGCTCGTCAGCCGCCGGGTCGCGGTGCCGGCATCGCCACTGGCCTCCAGCCGCGCGGCGACGGCGGCAGCCTGGCGCAGGACCTGCGCCCGACGTTGCTCGATGCCGAGCGGATGGAACTCCCAGTACGGCGTCGTGGCGATCACCGCCGGCTCCGGGCCGACCCACAGATCCGGCACCGGTCCGGGCGCTGGCGTGCCGAACCGGCGGACCAGCGCGGCGTACCCCCGGAAGGCCTCGACTCCGGTGACCTTCTGCTCCACGACGGCCCGCAGCGTCCGGGCGAACACCTGACCGGTGGTGGGTAGCCGGACCCCGGCGAAACGTCGGCTGAGCGCGGCCACCACCGGATGTCGTCGGGCCAGCGGGAGAAAGTCGCGGACCTCGTCGCGTAGCCCGGCGACCGCGTCGGCGATGTCGAGGACCGCCGCGGCACCCGGGCCGTGTCCGGTGGCGACCAGACCGCCGCCGTCGCGGCGCAGCGCCAGCGACGCCGGGCCGGACGGGGTACGGGCGGTCCACCAGAAGGTGCCGCCGACCCAGCGGGCACACGGATCGTGCCGTCCTATCGCCAGCGGCCGCAGGGAACCGGTCAGGTGGTAGCCGTCCGGCGGCTGCAGCACCCGGATGGGCGCCTCGGCGGCTCCGTCCGACTGGTTCCGCGTGACCATGCCCGTCACTGTGCCAGGCCTGGCCGGGCACCCGGACGCCGGGACGACCTCTGTCGTCCCGGCGGCGTACCGGGTCGTGGCAGTGGCGTCGTCGCGAGCGCCCCGGGGGCGACCGTCAGCGGGTGACGAGCACCCGTACCGCGTCGAAGGCGGGGATCTGGTTGGCGCGCACCATCATCGGCACCCGATGGGACCCGTCGCCCGCCCAGGAGGCGCACTGGGCGATGCCGGTCGAGGGCAGGCCCGGCACCTGGACGGTCACCACATCGGCCCCGGCGCCGCCACCCCCGTCCTCTGTCGCCACGAAGAACGCCGGTGCGGGGCCGGGCTCGGGCGCGGTGCGGTTGCTGGTCAGCATCCGGCACGCGGTGTGGAAGTGTCCCCGAGTGAGGCCGTCCTCGTTCAGGACGGAACTCTCCAGGTAGTAGCCGCCCTGTCCGGCTGGCAGGAACCGGTCGCGGACCAGGTTGCGGCTGCTGACCCGCAAGGTGAAGGGCTGGCCGACCCGGACCCGGTCCGGTGCCGAGACGATCATCAGCTGAGGGTTGGTGTCAGCGTCGCCGACCTCGCCGAAGGCTGTGCTGACGCACCGGTCGCCGTCCTGAAATCCGTCGTGTGCTGGCAGGTCGCTGGTGCTGCAGTCGTTGGCGAGGGTCTCCAACCCGCCCGGTGTCGGGGCGGCCGGCGGCTCGCTCGGCGCCGCGGCGGACCCGTCCGGAGCGGGGGATTGCTGGCTGCCGCGGTCCCGGTCCCGGTCCCGGTCGCCCCGGGTCCCAGCGGAGGAGATCTGGGTCACGGCGACCACACCGCCGAAGACCGCCAGCATCGTGGTCACCGCGAGGATTCGCCTACGGACACTGCCACGGGGCCGGCGCGGGGATTCGCGCTGTTCACCGGTACGCCGTCGACGTGGGGAGCTGTGCACGTGGGCCACCTCTTTCATCGAACGAAATTGATTCGTCCGGATGCAATGCAGTCGTTGGCGGCGATTCGTCCGCCGCTTCCTGTCGAAGGTATGGAGCAAACTCCACGACAGTGAGCCTTTCCGGGTAAGGCTCTGATCACCGGGCGCGGTGTCCGGAACGGTCAAGATGTGTGGGAATC
>NZ_JBHMIM010000042.1:0-69017 GCF_048060115.1 Micromonospora sp. LOL_023 | reverse complement strand
GGCTGCGTACTGTCGCCGAGCGGTGATGTACGCGATGCCGGTCGACGCTGCCCACTCCTTGAGGTTCACGCGAGCATCATAGCAGCTTCAAGAGCGCTATAGATGCCCGGAGCGCCAACAGTCAGCTACCCCCAGTGTGTCCCCGCAGGTCAGCCAACCGGGTGGACCGGCCCACGTCAACGGCCCTATGGGAGCCCTCCCAGCGGCGGGCTGTCCCGGTATTGCCCGGCAATTGCCCACCTTGGTGCTTTCACCTGGTCATCGGCGCGCCGAGCATGGCCGGCAGGCGGGATCCGCCTGTCACCACTGTGAGGAGAACGATGATCCATCCACCTGGACGGACCGGCCCGCCACCAGCGGGTATCCGGTACGCCGCCGTGACTGCCCGGGCCGTCGCCGCGACGCTGGCGGTGGTGCTCGGCGTAGCCGCCGTCACCACGGCAGCCGCCCCTGCCGCGTCAGCGGCCCCGATCGGCGGCAACGGCGACGCCCCGGCGGCGGTCAGCGCCGAACTGCTGGCCGACCTCGCCGCCGACGGCACCACCAGCTTCATGGTCTACCTCCGGGAAAAGGCGACCCTGGACGCGGCGTCCCGGATCAGCGACCGGGCCCGACGTTCCGTCGCCACGTACGAGCAGTTGACCGAGGTCGCCGAGCGCAGCCAACAGAAGCTGACCGCCGACCTGACCCGGCGCAAGGTGCCGTACACCAGCTTCTGGATCGCCAACGCGGTGCAGGTCACCGGGGACCGGGCGCTGGTCGACGCGATCGCCGCCCGGCCGGAGGTGGCGCGGGTGGAGCCGCTGCGCAGCCACGAGCTGATCGAGCCGGTCACGCAGCCGTCGGTCGCCGACGACCCGCAGACCCCGTGGGGGGTGGAGCAGATCGGCGCGCCCCGGGTCTGGTCGGAGTTCGGCGTACGCGGCGAGACCGTGGTGGTCGCCAGCATCGACACCGGTGTCCAGTTCGACCATCCGGCGCTGGCCGCCAGCTACCGGGGGAACCTCGGCGACGGCGCATTCGACCACGACTACAACTGGTTCGACCCGACCGGAATCTGCGGGGACGGGTCGCCCTGCGACAACCAGGGGCACGGCAGCCACACCGTGGGCACGATGGTCGGTGACGACGGCGCCGGCGCCCGGATCGGGGTGGCGCCGGGGGCACGGTGGATCGCGGCGAAGGGCTGCGAGGCCCGGTCCTGCTCCGACCCGGCGCTGCTGGCCGCCGGTCAGTGGGTGCTGGCGCCGACCGACCGCAACGGCGAGAACCCGCGCCCGGATCTGCGGCCGGACATCGTGAACAACTCCTGGGGCGGTGGCCAGGCCGACCTCTGGTACGAGCAGGTGGTGACCGCGTGGCGGGCGGCCGGGATCTTCCCGGTCTTCTCGGCCGGCAACGACGGGCCGGCGTGCAACACCGCCGGCTCCCCCGGTGACTACCCGAGCGTCTACACCGTCGGCGCGCACGACGTTGACGGCACAGTCGCGGGCTTCTCCAGCCGGGGCGCGTCCGGGGTGGACGGCCACATCACGCCGGACGTCGCCGCTCCCGGGGTGGGCACCGTCTCGGCGATCCCGGGCAGCCAGTACGGCACCGCCGACGGAACGTCGATGGCGGCGCCGCACGTCGCCGGCACGGTCGCGCTGCTGTGGTCGGCCGCGCCGGCGCTGCGTAACGACTACGACGCGACGGTCGCGTTGCTGGACCGGACCGCGATCGACGTCGACGCGACCGAATGTGGCGGCACGGTGGCGGACAACAACCTGGCTGGCGAGGGTCGGCTGGACGCGTACCAGGTGGTGGCGCAGTCACCCCGCGCGCAGACCGGCCGGCTGACCGGCACGGTGACCGACGCGGCGGACGGCTCCCCGGTCGCTGGGGCGACCGTGACGGTCGCCGGCCGCAGTGTGCAGACCGGACCCACCGGCTCGTACGCGACGTACCTGGCGGCCGGCACACACACCCTCACCGTCTCCGGGTTCGGCTGGGCCACCCGGACGCTGACCGTGACGGTCGGCACCGCGCCGGTGGACCTGGACGTCGCCCTCGACGCGGTGCCGCTGGTCACCCTCTCCGGTCGGGTCACCGACGGCTCCGGGCAGGGCTGGCCGCTGTACGCGCGGATCGAGATCGCCGGCCGCCCCGGCCACCCGGTCTTCACCGACCCGACCAGCGGCCGGTACGCCGTCCAGGTGCCCCGGCACGGCACGTACCAGCTGACGGTGACCCCGCTGTACCCCGGCTACCGGACGGTGACCACCGAGGTGGCGGTCGGCGGCCAGGCCCGGAGGGCGAACCTGGTGGTCGCGGCGCAGATCGCCTGCACCGCCCCCGGCTACACGGCCGACACCGGCGCTACGGTATTCGCCACCGACTTCGCCACCGAGCCGGCCGGCTGGTCGATCGTGGACCGCACCGACGGCGGCGGCTGGACCTTCACCGACCACCACCAGCGGGGCAACCTGACCGGTGGTGCCGGCGGGTTCGCCATCGTCGACAGCGACGGCCACGGCGTCGGCCGCAACCAGGACACTTTGCTGCACACGCCGATGATCGACATCTCGCAGATCGCGGCACCGGTGCTGCGGTTCCGCACCGACGCGCGGATCGCCGGCAATGGCGACGTCGCCGCGATCGACGTCTCCACCGACGGCACCGAATGGGTCAACGTCTCCCAGGTGACCGAGAGCGTACGCGGGCCACAGTTGGTGGAGATTCCGCTGGCACCGGTGGCCGGTGCCGACCAGGTGCAGGTCCGGTTCCGCTACCGGGGCGGGTACAGCTGGTGGTGGCAGGTCGACGACGTGGCGATCGTCGACCGCACCTGCACGCCGGTCGACGGCGGGCTGATCGCCGGGTTCACCAGCGACGCGAACACCGGGACGCCGGTGGTCGGGGCGCGGGTCGCCGACCCGCAGCGCCCGGACGAGTACGGGACGTCGGCGGCCACCCCGGCCGACGAGACGGTGCCGGACGGGTTCTACTGGTTCTTCGCCAGCGGGGCCGGACAGCAGCGGTCGTTCGTCGCCGAGGCGGCGCCGTACCAGCAGCGCAAGCGGACCGCGTCGGTGATCGCCGGCGGCTCCCGGCGGGTCGACTTCGACCTGCGCAGCGGGCAGTTGGCGGTCTCCGGCGCACCGGTCGGGGCGGAGCTGCCAGCCGGCGGCAGCGGCAGCGGCGAGTTCACCATCCGCAACACCGGGACCGCGCCGGTGACGGTGACGGTGCTGGAACGGCCCGCCGCGTCGGCGACGCCGCCGCTGTCCGGGCAGCCGCCGTGGCAGCAGTTGACCGACGCCCCGGACGGGCTGTCCGACAACGCCGCCGTGGTGCTCGACGGCACGGTCTACTCGATCGGCGGCGGCACCCACCTGGGCACCACCCGGCAGGCGTGGGCCTACGACCTGGCCGCCGACTCCTGGCAACGGCTGCCGGACCTGCCCCGCGACCGGGGCAAACCGGCGGTGGCGGCGGTCGACGGCAAGGTGTACGTGTTCGGCGGCTGGGACACCGAGTTCCGGCCGCAGTCGGCGGTCGACGTGTTCGATCCGGCGACCGGGGTGTGGCACACCCTCGCCGGGGTGACCAACCCGGCGCCCCGGGCGGCGGCCGCTGCGGTGGTGATCGAAGGGCTGGTCTACCTGGTCGGCGGTTGCCGGGACGAGCTGTGCCGGGCGTCGGCCGACGTGCTGGCGTTCGACCCGACGACCGGCACGTTCCGGGCCCGCGCCGACTACCCGCACGAGGTGGCGTGGCATGCCTGCGGCGCGATCGACCTGCGGATCTACTGCGCGGGCGGGTACAGCCACGACGGCGACTACGCCGACACCGTCGCCTACGACCCGGACACCGACCGCTGGGCGGCCCGCGCGGACATGCCGCATCACGTGACCGGCGCGGCGTACTCGGTGGCGGCCGGCCGGCTGGTGCTGGCCGGCGGGATGCTGTCCAGCGGGGAGATCACCGACCGGACCATCGGGTACGACCCGGTGGCCGACGCCTGGCAGGAGCTGGCCCGGACCGGGCAGGCCGCCTCCCGGGGCGCCGGTGCCTGCGGCGGGCTGGCGATCGGCGGCATGTCGCCGCAGTGGGCGGCGCTGCCGTCGATCTCGCGGTGGTCCGGGGCGGACGGCTGCGCGCCGCCGGCCGAGGTGCCCTGGCTGCGGGTACGCCCGGCCAGCTTCACGTTGGCGCCGGGCGCGTCAAAAGCCGTCACGGTACGGTTCACCGCTGACGCCGCGACCGGGGTCGACGGGCCCGGCCGCTACACGGCCACGTTGGCGCTGCGGGCGCAGACCCCGTACGAGGTGCCGACCGTGCCGGTGGAGTTGACGGTGCGACAGCGCTGAGTCGACGGGTGGTACGGGGTGTCCGATCGGCGCCCCGTACCACCCGTCGCTGGTCCCGGCGTGAGATGCCGCCGGGCATTAACCGGATTGTCGCCGGCCGGCAACCGGGCGTTGCGCGGGTACCGAGGTTGCCGGTCTAGCGTCGGCGCTCATGCGTGTCAGCGGGCTCCTAAGTGACCGCGACGGTGACCGGGACCCCGACGTCGCTGCCCCGACGGTCGCGCCGGCCCGCTCCGGCGAGCGCAGCCCGTACATCGACGCGCTGCGGGCGTTGGCGATCCTGCGGGTCTACCTGCTGCACACCCTGTGGCTGACCTGGCTGCCGCTGGCGTTCCCGGCGATGCCGGTGATGTTCGCGCTGGCCGGCTACCTCACGGCCGTGTCGCTGGACCGGGGTGCGCCGCTGCGGGTGGTCGGCTCCCGGCTGCGCCGGCTGCTGCCGCCACTGTGGGCGCTCGCTGCGGTCGCCGTACCGCTGATGGTCCTGGTCGGTTGGCGGCCCAGCCTGCCCGACGTCGCCTGGTGGGTGGCCCCGCTGCGCAACCCGCCGTCCAGTGAGTGGGGCGGGCCGTTCTCGCTCGGGCTGTGGTACATCCGCGCCTACCTCTGGCTGGTGCTGCTCTCCCCGCTGCTGTGGTGGGCGTTCCGGCGCTGGCCGGTCGGCGCGCTGCTGACCCTGCCCGCACTCGCGGTACTGCTCTCCTCCCCGCTGGTCGACCTGCCGGTCAACCCGGTCACCGACGTGGTCTGGTCGATGGCCGCGTACGGCACCTGCTGGCTGATCGGCTACGCCCGGCACACCGGGCTGCTGGACCGGGTCCCGCTGAGGTGGTACGCGCTCGGCGTCGGCACGCTGGCGATCGGCGCGACGATGTGGCTGGCCGAGCGGGGCGAGGACGACCGGCTCGGCGCGCTGGTGTGGGGGTGGGCGGTGGTGCTGCTGCTGATGCGGGCCCGGCCCCGGCTGGACTGGCTCACGCAGGTGCCGTGGCTGGCCCGGCTGATCCGCATGGTCAACGCTCGGGCGGTGACCATCTACATCTGGCACCTGCCGGTGCTGTACGCCGCCAGTGGGCTGCTCACTCTGACCGGCCTCTACGCCGGCAAGGCGGCCATCCTCGGCGTCGGCACCGTACTGCTGGTCGCGGTGGTACTGGCCCTTGGCTGGGTCGAGGACCTCGCCGCCCGCCGCCGCCCATCACTCCTACCGCCCAGCTGAGCCGGCTGGCACCCTCAGCGGAGGGCGTCGTCGGCGAGCCGGGCGTGCACGCCGACGACGCCGTTGACGATCTGCGTCACCCGTACGTCGACGACGATGCTGGCCAGGGCGACCGCGTCACCCCGGGACAGCCCGTGCCGGCGGGACATCAGGGTGATCATCGCGTCGAGGGCGTCGGCGGCCGCGGCATCGAGAGTGTCGCCCAGGCCGAGGGTCAGCCAGGCGCCGTCGACCCGGGCCACCGGGCCGGTCAACGGTCGGTCGTCGACCAGATCGAAGGTGAGCTGGACCCGGTCCATCGGGCATTCGATCGCCGTACCGCAGATCTCGCCGTCGCCCTGGGCTGCGTGCCCGTCGCCGACGGAGAACAGCGCGCCGTCGACGGTGACCGGCAGCAGCAGGGTGCTGCCGGCGACCAGGTCCTTGCAGTCCAGGTTGCCGCCGCAACGCCGGGGCGCAATGGTCGAATGCTCGCCGGGCTGCGCCGGTGGCATGCCGAGCACCCCGAGGAACGGCCGCAACGTCACGGTGTGGCCGAGCTGGTTGCGTCCGGTGCCGGCGGCGGGGTCCAGCTGCCAGGTGTGCACCGTCTCGGTGCCGGCGATCCCGTACCGCTCGCTGTGCGGGGTCAACGCGCTGCCCGCCAGGGTGGTGCCCCAGTCGGCCGGCAGCACCTCGTCGACGCGTACCGACAGGGTGGTCCCGGGCCGGGCGCCGCGCACCGCGACCGGCCCGACCAACGCGTGGCCGAACCCCGGCCGGTGCGCCGCGTGCCGGGGCCGCTGGTCGTGCGGGCCGCCGGCGTACGGCCCGGCCGACCACCAACAGTCCAGGGTACGGAAGGTGACCGTGTCTCCGGGGTCGATGGTCAGCACCGGTGGATAGTCCGGTGAGAGGTAGCCGTGCAGGGTCCGGGCGTTCGGCTCCAAGGTGTGCCGCATCGCCGCAGGCTACCGCCGCCGGTCCAACCAGCGCAGCGACCGGCGCAGGTAGCTGCGCTGGTGGTGTCCAGATGCCGGGCCCAGCGGGTCAGGATCCCCGACCGGGCGCGGCCGGCGGGTGCCCGCCGGCGGTCGGATAGGTGACAGCGGGCCCGGCCCGGCGACCGGCGTATCGTCGGACGCTGTGACTGGCGTGCCCTACTCGTTCTGCTCGTCGTGCGGTGCCCGCTACCCGGCCGACGCCGACTGGCCCCGGTCCTGTGACCACTGTGGGCAGCAGGTGTGGCGCAACCCGACGCCGGTGGCGGTTGCCCTGGTGCCGGTGACGAGTCCACAGGGGATCGGGGTGGTGGTGCAGCGCCGCGACATCGAGCCGGCGCGCGGCGAGCTGGCTCTGCCGGGCGGTTTCATCGAGTACGGCGAGGACTGGCGGACGGCGGTGGTCCGCGAGCTGCGCGAGGAGACCGGGCTGGCCGGGCGGTCCGACCAGGTGCGACTGTACGCCGTGCGCAGCGTGCCGAACGGCGCCAGCCTGCTGATCTTCGGGGTGCTGCCGCCCCGACCGGCGGAGACGTTGCCGGTGTCGGTGGCGACCGAGGAGGCCACCGAGTGGCTGGTGGTGACCGAGCCGGTCAGGTTGGCGTTCCCGTTGCACACCGAGGTGCTGGCGCGCTACCTGACTGATCCGACGAACCCGGCGACGCTCGGTACGCTGTGGGCGTGAGTGACCTTCCTGACCGGCTGCCCCCAGACCGGCTGCGGGCCTCCGACGCCGACCGCGAGCAGGTGGCGGAGGTGCTGCGGGCCGCGGCCGCCGAGGGCCGGATCGATCTGCCCGAGTTGGACGAACGACTCGGTCGGGTGTACGCCGCCCGGACGTACGCGGAGTTGGAGCCGCTGACCCGGGACATTCCCCGTGCGGTGTCCGACTCGGTCGCCCGGCGGGGCGATCACGGTCTGGAGCCGTCGCGGCCGTCGCAGTGGGCGGTCGCGGTGATGAGCGGGGTCGACCGCCGGGGCCGGTGGGTGGCACCGGGCAGGTTGCGGGCGCTCGCCTTCTGGGGCGGTGGCCGGTTCGACCTGCGACAAGCGCAGCTCGACGCGAACGTGATCCGGATCCAGGCCTGGGCGATCATGGGCGGGATCGAGATCGTGGTGCCGGATGACGCCGAGGTGTCGATCACCGGGGTGGGCGTGATGGGCGACTTTGGTCAGCGGGCCGCCGGACTGGGCAGCCCCGGCGGGCCGAGAATCCACATCAGCGGGTTGGCGTTCTGGGGCGGTGTGACGGTCAAGCGTCGGGGCCGGCCGGGACGCTGATCGCGGCGACGATCAGGCCGTTGCGGGCCAGCCACCGGCCGGTGAACCCGGTCAGCGGCGTGCCGTCGGGCAACGCCGGGCCGGGCACCAGCAGCCGGGCGGTGAAGTCCCCGTCGGTGGCGGCGCCGCTGGAACCGGGGGCGACGGTGCCGTCGGGGCCGGGGTTCGCCTCGACGTACGCCTGCTCGAAGCCGAGCCAGCGTTCCGCCAGCGGGTACCACGCCTTGTAGACGGCTTCCTTGGCGCAGAACAGCAGCCGGTCCCAGTGCACCTGCGGGTGGCTGTCCCGGCGGGCGGTCAGCCAGGTGAGTTCGTCGGGCATGGTGATGCTGTTCAGGACGCCGGCGGGCAGCGGCTCGTGCGGTTCGGCATCGATTCCGACCGTGGTGAGGTCGACCGACCGGGCCACCACCGCCGCGCGGTAGCCGGCGCAGTGGGTGATGCTGCCGACCACCCCGGCCGGCCAGCGGGGTTCGCGGCGTGCACCGGACGGCACCGGTACGCCGGGGAAGCCCAGCTCGGCGAGGGCTTCATGGGCGCAGCGGCGTGCGGTGCCGAACTCACGACGGCGCTTGTCGACCGCGTTGCCGAGCACCGCGGACTCCTCGGGGAACAGGGTGACCGGGACGTTGTCGTCGAACGCCTCGCGGGCGACCGCCGTGGCCGGCAGCAGTGCCTCGATCATCCCGCTCCGTCCTCCGTCACTGTCGTGGCAGGTGGTCGGGTGTCACTGGCAGACCCGCCATTCGCCGTTCTCCTCGACCAGTCTGACGGCCTCCTGCCGCTGTGCGCCACCGTCGTAGGTGACTTCGACGGCACGGCTACCCCGCATAGGCCCGGGCGAGACGCTGGTGTTTCCGGTCGTCGGTACGCCGGGCGA
Organism: Micromonospora sp. LOL_023; assembly: GCF_048060115.1. Lineage (NCBI taxonomy): Bacteria > Bacillati > Actinomycetota > Actinomycetes > Micromonosporales > Micromonosporaceae > Micromonospora > Micromonospora sp. LOL_023. The sequence continues at coordinate 60,305 of NZ_JBHMIM010000042.1, read as the reverse complement.
GCGCCCGCAGCTCAGCGGGACCGCTCTGCGGCTGGTGGGCGCACCAGGCGGTCAGCAGCCGTTCGGCGCTGTCCGGATCGCTGTCGGCGGCGAGCGCCACCACCACCTCGGCGGTCTCGTCCAGCAGCTCCGCCACGGTCGGCACCACGACGCCCTGTTCGCGCAGACGGTGCGCGACCAGCGCGGCGCCGAGTGGCGTCAGGCTGATCTCGTCGTCGGTGAGCCGGACCGCGCCGAGATCGGCCAGCCGCGCGAACAGCCGGTCGGCGTCGTTGTGGGCGAGCCGTCGCCACGCCTGCTGCTGCTCCTCGGTGCCGCCGTTCGGCACCAGCATCGACTCCTCCAGCGACTGGTGCAGCAGCTCACGCAGAGCCGGGACCGGCAACGGCCCGGCGGACGAGCAGAGGGAGAACGCCGCGATGACGACGGCGTCGTCGAACCGCCACCGCATCGACGACTCGTTCCAGCCGCTGCCGCACACGGCCGCCCCGATCTCGGGCAGCGCCGCGTACAGCCGCTGGGCCAGGGCGAGCGGGTCGGTCAGCAGCTTGGCCGCGCTCTTGACCGGCACGAGCCGCCCCTTGACCACCCGAACCACTCGGGCGGCCCGGGCCCAGGCGACGACGACCGAGAGCCCGTACAGCTCCTCGCTGCTGCGGGTCTTGAACACCCGGTCGCCGACGGCCGGGTCGATCACGTCGGCGGTGCCGAGCAGCGGGACCAGTTCCCGGGCGTCGGCCAGCCGAAGGTTGCCGTTCGGGGTCAGGGTACGGCCCTGGCCCATCCAGGTCACCAACTGCCGGACCTGGTGCAGGATCGTCGACGATTCGGCCGCCGTGCGCAGCTCGGCGTCGTCCGGGACGACCACCAGTGGCAGGGTCGGTGGGCGTTGGGCGCGGTCGGACGCGGCCAGGTGGTTGGCCATGATCTGGTTGAGCAGGTCCCGGTCGACGGGGATCCGGCCGGCGTGCACGTCGGCGATGAACGCCTGGGCGGCCGCGTTGTCTGTCGGGTCGACGCCGTCGCGCATCATCCGGGTGGCCCAGTACTTCGCCGGGCCGTAGCGCCGCTCGTCGGCCAGCGCCTCGGCGACCGGTCCGGCCAGCTCGTCCAGCGTCCTGTGCAGCAGGTCCCGATCGGCGCAGTGCCGGTCGGCGAGCCCTTCGTCGAACAGGAAGTCGACGAGTCCCCGTACGCTCGGCACGACGGCGTCCCAGTCGTGCGGGTGCATGGTGACCTGTCGGGGAAACCAGTCGAGCAGGGCGGCGGTGAGGTCGTCGGGGTGCCACCGGCCGAGCAGACCGTCACCGTGGCTCCACCGGTGGTCCAGCAGCGTCTCGATCACGAATGGGTCGAGTTCGGTTCGCCGCTGCCGACGCGCCCACTTCCCGACCTGGCCGACCAGCCGCTGTCGGGCCGGGTGGAAGGTGTCGGAGTCGGCTGTCGTGTAGACCGTTCTCATGCCGCGCGACCTTACCGTCCGCTGGTGTCGGCGGCGGGAAGCCGGGTCGTCGACCCTTGACGACAAGGTACGACCCGGTTAACACTCTCGCAACAGCCGTGTCGCGGCAGCGAATCGGAACCGACGACCCGGCTCCTGTCCACCAACTTTTGTTAACGCTAACAACAACTGATACCGGATCTCAAACAAGAAATCGGACACCTCCCTGGAGGAGACAGTCATGCCGCAGCGGGATCGACCGCGTACCGCCGGACCACGACGAACAGCCCTGGCATCACTCGCCGCCCTCGCCCTCACCGCCAGCCTGCTGGCCGCCGGCCCGACCACCGCCACCGCCGCCGGACCGACCGACGGACTTGTCCTCTGGTACGAACTGGATGCCACCGCCGGGACCGTCGCCACCGACGCCTCAGGCAACGACCGGCACGGCACCGTGCACGGCACCGCCAACTGGTCCGGTGAAGAAGGACTCGGCCTCAACGGCACCGACACGTACGTGGATCTGCCCGACGACGTTCTACGCGACCTGGACTCGGTCACCGTGACGATGGACGTGCTCATCGACCCGGCGCAGGCCACCCCCTACTTCATCTTTGGGATAGGCAACACCAGCGGCGGCACCGGCGACGGCTACCTGTTCGCCACCGGCGACCAGTTCCGCGCCGCGATCGCCAGCGGCAACTGGTCCACCGAGCAGAACACCCGGCCGAACCCGACCCGCAACCTCGCCCGTGGCGTCTGGAAGCACCTCACATACACCCAGTCCGGCACCACCGGGGTGCTCTACGAGGACGGGGTCGAGGTCGGCCGCAACACCGCGGTCACCATCACCCCCGGGTCGATCGGCGGCGGCACCACCACCGCAAACTACATCGGACGTTCGGTCTACACCGGCGACCGCTACCTCGCCGGTCGGGTGCGTGACTTCCGCATCTACGACCGGGCGGTCACCGCCGACGAAGCTGCCCAGCTCGGTGCACGCGCGGCGGCCGCGGTCGTCGCCCACGACGCGGCCGAGCTGGACCTCGGCGACACCAGCCGGGTCACCGCCGACCTCCCACTGCTGGCAACCGGGCCGGGCGGCTCGGCCATCGACTGGACGTCCAGCGACCCGGCGGTGGTCGCCACCGACGGTACGGTGACCCGACCGGCCGTCGGCCAGCCCGACGCGCAGGCCACGCTCACCGCCACCCTGAGCCGGGGCACCGCCACCGACACCAGGACCTTCGAGGTGACCGTACTGGCCGAGTTCGACGACGCGCAGATCGTCGCCGACGCCGCCACGGCGCTGACCGTGCACAACGTTGACGACGTGCGCGGCAACCTGACCCTGCCCACGGCGGGGGCCGTCGGCACAGCGGTCGCCTGGACGTCCAGCGACCCGGCGGTGATCGCCACCGACGGCACGGTGACCCGACCAGCGGCCGGAGCCGGCGACACCACCGTCACGCTGACCGCCACCGTCACCCGCAACGCGGCCAGCGCCACCCGCGAGTTCACCGCCAGCGTGCCCGAACTGCCGGCACCAGCCGCCCGCACCGGCTACCTGTTCAGCTACTTCACCGGTGAGGGCACCGCCGACGGCGAACAGGTCTACTTCGCCCTCAGCCAGGGCAACGACCCGCTGCGGTGGCAGCAGCTCAACGACGGCCGGCCGGTGCTCACCTCGACGCTCGGCGAGAAGGGGCTGCGCGACCCGTTCATCATCCGCTCCCCGGAGGGTGACAAGTTCTACCAGATCGCTACCGACCTGCGGATCCACGGCAACGGCAACTGGGACGGTGCGCAGCGGCACGGCAGCAAGTCGATCATGGTGTGGGAATCCACCGACCTGGTCAACTGGACCGACCAGCGCCTGGTCCAGGTCTCCCCCGACACCGCCGGCAACACCTGGGCACCGGAGACGTACTACGACCCGTCGATCGGCGCGTACGTCGTCTTCTGGGCTTCCAAGCTGTACGCGGCCAACGACCCGGACCACACCGGGAGCACCTACAACAAGATGCTGTACGCCACCACCCGGGACTTCCACACCTTCTCCGAGCCGCAGGTGTGGGTGGATCCCGGCTACTCGGTGATCGACTCGACGGTGATCGACCACGACGGCGTCTACTACCGGTTCACCAAGGACGAGCGCAACAACTCCTCGTCGACGCCGTGCAGCAAGTTCATCCTCGCCGAGACGGCGACGTCGTTGCGCGACACCGAATGGGACTTCCTCACCGACTGCATCGGCCGAGGCTCGATGTCCCAGGGTGAGGGACCCACCATCTTCAAATCGAACACCGAGGAGAAGTGGTACCTGTTCATCGACGAGTTCGGCGGACGCGGCTACATCCCGTTCGAGACCACCGACCTCGCCTCCGGTGACTGGACACCGTCGAGTGACTACGCGCTACCGTCGCACCCGCGCCACGGCACCGTGCTGCCGGTCACCCAGACCGAGTACGACGCGCTGCTCGCCGCGCACGGACCGGACCCCGGGCCGGAGCCGACCGACGGGCTGCTGGTGCACTACGAGTTCGACGAGACCGGCGGCAGTGTCGCCACCGACTCCTCCGGGCAGGGCCGGCACGGCCGGTACGAGCGGACCCCCGCGTTCGGCACCGGCGTCGACGGCAGCGGCTCGTTCAAGATGAGCGGCGGCGCCAGCAGCTCCACCACCGCGCCGTACGTCACCATCCCCAACGGCGTGTTCGCCGGGGTCACCAGCACCACCGTGGCGACCTGGGTCAAGTGGGACGCCTCCAGCACCGCCAACCAGTGGATCTACGGTCTCGGCCCGAACAGCGACCGCTACCTGTTCAGCACGCCGCGCAACGGCGGTGGGGTGCTGTTCTCGGCGGTCACCACCGGCAGCTGGCAGGCCGAGAAGCAGCTGCGGGCGTCGTCGGCACTGACCGGCGGCGAGTGGAAGCACCTCGCGGTGACCGTCGACTCGGCGACCCGTACCGCCGTGATGTATCTCGACGGAGTCGCGATCGCCCGGGCCACCGACGTCACCGTGCGCCCGGCGGACCTGCACGACAGCACCCGCGCCTACGCCGGATACATCGGACGGTCGCTGTACGGCGCCGACCCGTACTTCGCCGGTGAGGTCGACGACTTCCGGATCTACGGCCGGGCGTTGACCGCCGACGAGGTGTACGCCATCGGCGGTGACCCGACGGCGATCACCGGTGCGACGGTGCCGCAGCTCAAGGTGGATGCGATCGTCGACGCCGACGACCGCCGGGTGATTCTGCCGGTGCGACCGGACGCCGACGTCACCGCCCTGGCACCGGAGTTCACCCTCGCCCCCGGCGCCACGGTCAACCCGGCCTCCGGGACCGTACGGGACCTGAGCACACCGGTGACGTACACGGTCACCGGCGCCGACGGGACCACCGCGACCTGGACCGTCGAAGCCCGACTGATGCGCTCGCCGGTGCTGCCCGGGCTGTACGCCGACCCGAACATCGCGGTCTTCGGCGACCGGTTCTACCTCTACGCCACCACCGACGGGTTCGCCGGCTGGAGCGGCACCAAGTTCTCGGTGTTCTCCTCGGCTGACCTGGTCAACTGGACCGACCACGGGGTGATCCTGGATCTGGAGACCGACGTCGACTGGGCGGACAACAGCGCCTGGGCACCGACGATCGCCGAACGCGACGGCAAGTGGTACTTCTACTTCAGCGGCGGAAAGGCCACCGGCGACACCGGCAAGCACCTGGGTGTCGCGGTCGCCGACTCCCCGACCGGGCCGTTCCGCGACGCGCTCGGCGAGCCGCTGGTGCCGGCCGGGACGTACCCCGGTCAGATGATCGACCCGGCGGTGTTCACCGACGACGACGGCCGCTCCTACCTGTACTGGGGCAACGGCAACGCCCACCAGGTCGAGCTCAACGAGGACATGGTGTCGTTCGACCCGGCCGAGGTGACCTCGCACCGGCCGGCCGGATACAACGAGGGCGCGTTCGTCATCAAGCGGGACGGCCGCTACTACTTCATGTGGTCGGAGAACGACACCCGCAGCGAGGACTACCAGGTGGCGTACGCCGTCGGCGACTCGCCGCTCGGGCCGTGGAGCGAGCGGCGGGGCACCATCCTGCGCAAGGACCTGTCGTTGGGGATCAAAGGCACCGGCCACCACTCGGTGGTGCGGGTGCCGGGCACCGACGACTGGTACATCGCCTACCACCGGTTCGCCATCCCGGACGGCGACGGCACGCACCGGGAGACCACCATCGACCGGCTCGAGTTCGCCGCCGACGGCTCCATCGTCCCGGTGGTGCCGACCCTGGAGAGCATCGCGCCGATCCGGCCGGTCAACACCGCCCCGGTGATCATCGCGGTGACCGGGCCGGCCGGGCCGGTCGCGGCTGGTGCTGAGGTCAGCGTCACCGCGACGTTCAGCGACAACGGCGCCGACGACACCCACCGGTGCCTGGTGGTCTGGGGTGACGGGGCCGTCGGCACCGGCACGATCGACGGCTCCGCCTGCGTCGCCAGCCACGCCTACGCCGAGCCTGGCGTCTACCGGCCGGCTGTCACGGTGCTCGACGACCGGGATGCCGCGCACACCCTGGCCGGCGGCTATCTGGCGGTGCACCGGGCCGACGGCGGGCACGTCGCCGGCTCCGGCCGGTTCACCTCGCCGGCGGGGGCGTACGTCGCCGACGAGCAGGTGGCCGGGCGGGCCGAGTTCGGGTTCGTCGCGGCGGCCGGGCCGGACGCGACCGGGCCGGGCCCGGTGGCGCTGCGCCTGCGCGTCGGCGAGTGGGAGTTCGCCGCGACCAGCCACCGGGGGTACGTGGTCGACGGCCCGCAGGTGCGGTTCAACGGCCGGGGCACGGTCAACGGTGCCGGCGACTACGAATACATGGTCGGGCTGAACGACGAGGCGCTGCGCGAGCAGGGCAAGGATCGCTTCTGGATCCGGGTCCGGGAGGCGGCCACCGGGACGGTCGTCTACGACAGCCGAACCAACGCCAGCACCACGGCGCTCGACAGTGGAGCGGTCGTCGTCGATCTACCGTGAGCAACGCCGGGTCGCCTCCCGGACGGGAGGCGACCCGGTCGCCTGACCTGCGTCGTGACGGGCCGACGCGCCGCCGCGACCGGCGGCGCGTCGGCCCGTACACCGTCCTGGGTCACTTGGCGAGCGGCTGGCCCTGCTTGTCGCTGAACTTGCCGATCAGGATGACGATGAGGTCGATCAGCACCCAGAGGCCGAGGCCACCGAGGGTGACCAGCATCAGCACACCGGTGCCGATCTTGCCGACGTAGAACCGGTGCACGCCGAGCCCGCCGAGAAAGAAGCAGAGCAGCAGCGCGACGATCCAGGACTTCTGCCCGGTGGCCGGCCCTGACATGGTCTGCGACATTTAAGATCCTTCCGAAGTGGACCCCCGCCATGGAGACGCGGGCGGGAGTGGGGAAACCGTAGCCGAACGGGAGATACGTCCGGTCGAATACGACGACTGGGCACGGTACCGCAACCCGATAGGTCAGGTCACGACCGCCGTCGCAATCAGTAGGCAATCACCTCGTGTCGACCGGAACTCAGTGACGCCGCCGATCCTTCACTCCGGCGCCGTACAGCGTCGGTCGGCCGTGGTAGTCGCGGATCAACGCCGGCACGTCCTCGTAGCCTTCGGGATGCCACACCGAGCCGAAGAAGCCCAGTTCCGGTGGTCCAGCCAGTCGATCGCGGCGCCGACGAACACGGATCTCCCACCCGGTCGACCGGACCGCGTACGGGCCGAGCCTGTGGGCCACGTGTTGCGCGACCAGTTGGACGTCGTCGAGGACGAATTCTGGGCCTGTGTCCGAGACGGGACAATGCCCAAGCGGGACAACCCAGATACACCTGCGGAATCGCTTCCCGCCGAACTCGTGCATCTGCTGAGCCGACGGGTCGTGACGCCGCACCGCCCGGCGGCTGTTCGATCACCGTTCGTCACCCTCCGTGTCCTGCGTATGGTTACCGGGGCCAACCGGGACGACGAGAGGACGCCGATGACGCTGCGCGAGCACGCGTTCTGGCTGCGCACCCCCGGCGAAGGTGAGATCAGACCGGTCGAGGTCGGCCCGCCCGGCGAAGGTGAGGTGCTGGTCCGCACCCTGTTCACCGGACTGAGCCGGGGCACCGAGACCCTGGTCTTCCGCGGCGAGGTGCCACCCAACCAGTACGCGACGATGCGCGCCCCCCACCAGGACGGCGACTTCCCCGCCCCGGTCAAGTACGGCTACCTCAACGTCGGGCAGGTCGAGCAGGGTCCCGCCGACCTCGTCGGACGTACCATCTTCTGCCTCTACCCGCACCAGACCCGCTACGTCGTGCCGGCCGACGCGGTCACCGTCGTCCCGGACGCCGTACCGGCCCGCCGGGCGGTGCTCGCCGGCACCGCGGAGACCGCGGTCAACGCGCTGTGGGACGCCGCTCCTCTGCTCGGCGACCGGATCTCGGTGGTCGGCGCCGGCATGGTCGGCGCCACCGTAGCCGCACTCGCCGCCCGCTTCCCCGGCGCACGGGTGGAACTGGTCGACGTCGACCCCGGCCGGGCACCGGTCGCCGCCGCGCTCGGCGTCGACTTCGCCCACCCGGACGACGCCGCCGACGGACGCGATCTGGTCGTGCACGCCAGCGCCACCTCGGCCGGGCTGGCCCGGTCGTTGGAGTTGCTCGCCGTCGAGGGCACAGTGATCGACCTCAGCTGGTACGGCGACCGGACGGTCGCCGTACCACTCGGCGAGCACTTCCACTCCCGCCGGTTGACTATCCGCAGCAGCCAGGTCGGCCGGGTGTCGCCGGCCCGCCGGGACCGGCACGGGTACGCCGGCCGGCTCGCCGTCGCCCTGGACCTGCTCGCCGACGACGTCTTCGACACCCTGCTGACCGGCGAAAGCGACTTCGCCGACCTGCCCGGGTTGCTGCCCCGGCTCGCCGACGGCTCACTGCCGGCGTTGTGTCACGTGATCCGTTACCCGACTGGAGGATGAGAATGTTCAACGTCACCGTCCGTGATCACATGATGGTCGCCCACAGTTTCACCGGTGACGCGTTCGGCCCGGCGCAGCGGCTCCACGGAGCGACGTTCGTCGTCGACGCCAGCTTCAAGCGCACCGACCTCGACGACGACAACATCGTCGTCGACATCGGGTTGGCCAGCGAGCAGCTCAAGGCCGTACTGGCGGACCTGAACTACCGCAACCTCGACGACGAGCCGGCGTTCACCGGGGTCAACACCTCCACCGAGTGGCTGGCAAAGCTGATCGCCGACCGGCTGGCCGACCGGGTGCACGCCGGTGACCTCGGCGTCGGTGCCCGTGGCCTGGCCGGGATCAGCGTCACCCTGCACGAATCGCACATCGCCTGGGCGAGCTACGAACGGGCGCTCTGACCGATGCTCGTCGTGGTGCTGCCCGGCAACGTCGACGATCCGGCGACGCCCAGCGGCGGAAACGTCTACGACCGGCAGGTCAGCGCCGGACTGGCCGCCGCCGGCTGGCCGGTCCACGAGATCGCCGTCCCCGGCGGCTGGCCGCGCCCCGACGAGGCGGCCCGCGCCGCGCTCGGCGACACCCTCGCCGGCCTGCCGGACGCGACGGTCGTGCTGATCGACGGCCTGGTCGCCTGCGGCGTGCCCGAGGTACTCGCCGCGCACACCGACCGGCTGCGGTTGGCGGTCCTGGTACACCTGCCGCTGGCCGACGAAACCGGGCTGGCGCCAGCCGACGCGGCCGCGTTGAACGCGGCCGAACGCGCTGTGCTGACCGACGCCGCGGCGGTGATCGCCACCAGCGACTCGACCGCCCGGCAGTTGACCCGGCGACACGGGCTGGCATCCGACCGGGTCCGGGTGGCGGTGCCGGGGGTTGCTCCGGCGCCACTCACCGCTGGCGACCCGCCCGGCGGACGGCTGCTCTGCGTCGCGTCGGTCACCCCCCGCAAGGGGCACGACGTGCTGGTCGACGCGCTGGCCGGTGTCGCGGACCTGAGCTGGACGTGTGTTTGCGTCGGGGCGCTGGACGCCACCGCGCACGTGGCCCACGTACGCTCGCGGATCGCGCGGCACGGGTTGGCCGACCGGGTGCGGCTGGTCGGCCCCCGCGCGGGCGACGCGCTGGGTGACGCGTATGCCGGTGCGGATCTGCTGGTCCTCCCCTCGCACGCCGAAACGTACGGCATGGTGGTCACCGAGGCACTGGCGCGCGGCGTGCCGGTGCTGGCCAGCCGGGTCGGCGGAGTGCCGCAGGCGCTCGGCCTGGCCGACGACGGCACCGTACCGGGAATGCTGGTGCCACCAGGCGACCCCTCGGTGATCGGCGCGGCGCTGCGGAACTGGCTCGGCGACGCCGACCGGCGGACCCGGCTGCGGGCCGCCGCCGCGCAGCGGCGATCCACGCTGCCGAGCTGGGCCGACACCACCGCCGTGGTCTCCGCCGTCTTGGTCGAACTGCACCGGCGGCAGGAAGGGAGAACCGATGGAGACGATTGATTCGGCCGGCTACAGCCCGGCCTGGCTGGGGCTGCGGGAACCAGCAGACGCGCAGGCCCGGTCGACGGAGCTCGTCGCCGAGCTGCGCCGGCTGCTCGCCGCCGCCGGCCACACCCAGGTACACGACCTTGGATGCGGCACCGGGTCGATGGGGCGGTGGCTCGCCCCGCAACTGCCCGGCAGCCAACACTGGGTGATGCACGACCGGGACGCCGGCCTGTTGGGCTATGCCCGGGCCCGGATGGCACCCGCCGGTGCCGACGGCGGGCAGGTCACCGTGTCGACCCGACCCGGTGACGTCGCTGCGCTGTCCGCCGACGACCTCGCCGGGGCCGACCTGATCACCGCGTCGGCGCTGCTGGACCTGCTCACCCACGACGAGCTGGACGCCCTTGCGCAGACCTGTCTGACAGTGGCCTGCCCGGCGCTGCTGACCCTGACGGTGGTCGGCGAGGTCCGGTTCCATCCGGCGGACCCGCTGGACGACGAACTCGCCGCCGCGTTCAACGACCATCAGCGGCGGCACAGCGCCGGCCGGCCGCTGCTCGGCCCGGACGCGGTGGAGGCGGCCACCGAGGCATTCACCCGACGTGGCGCGACCGTGCTGGTACGCCCCAGCGCCTGGCAGCTCGGCCCCGAACACGCCGAACTCACCACCCGCTGGCTGGACGGCTGGATCGAGACCGCGTACGAGCAGCAGCCGGAGCTGGCCGGCCGGCCCAGCGGCTACCGCCAGCGCCGACTCGCCGCCGCCACCGCAGGCGAGTTGCGGGTCACCGTCGAACATCGTGACCTGCTGGTGCTGCCGAAGTGAACCGCAGGCGACGCCGCGCCGTATCAGTCGGCGGAGGCTCACCAAGGAGGGCTCGGATGGACAGGGCGAGGAGCCCACGGCGTACGGTCAGCACCGGCCGTGACGCGCAGTGAAGGGCAAGATCTGGCCCTGGGTACGGCTGATCGGCGGATTGGGCATCCTGGCGGTGCTGGCCTGGCGTCTCGGTACCGCGGCGTTTCTGGAAAGTCTGCGGGTCATCGACGCGGGGACCCTGCTGATCGCCGCTGGCATCGGACTGCTGACCACGATCGCCAGTGCCTGGCGGTGGTGCCTGGTCGTCCGAGGCATGGGCATGACGCTTCCGTTGGGTGGCGCGGTCGCCGACTACTACCGGTCAATATTCCTCAACGCGGCGTTGCCCGGCGGCGTACTCGGTGACGTGCACCGCGCGGTCCGGCACGGACGGGAAGTCTCCGACGTCGGGCGCGGGGTCCGGGCGGTGGTGCTGGAACGCACCGCCGGCCAAGTGGTGCTGTTCGCCGTCGCCGCGGGCGTTCTGCTGACCCTTCCGGTGCCGGCCCCGGCCGCACTGGTCACCGGCGCCCAGATCGCCGTGGTCGGCGTCGGGCTGGTCGCGACGGTGGCAGTGCTGGTCGCGACGGTACGTGGCCGCCGGCGGGCCGGCGGGCCCGAGCAGGACCTCGCGCAGCAGCCCGCCGCGGCTGCGGCACCGGTCCGGTCCTGGTGGGTGCGGGCGGTCCGGCGGACCATCGCCGACCTGCACGGCGGGCTGCTGGCCCGCCGTACCTGGCCCGGAGTGCTGGCGCTGTCCGTGGTGGCACTCGCCGGTCACCTGGCTACGTTCGTCGTGGCCGCCCGCGCCGCAGGCTCGACGGCTCCGCTGCATCAGTTGGCCCCGCTGATGGTGTTGGCGTTGCTGGCGATGGCGGTGCCGTTGAACGTGGGCGGCTGGGGGCCACGGGAAGGGGTGACGGCGTGGGCGTTCGGGGCGGCCGGGCTCGGCGCGGGCCTCGGCCTGACCGTCGCCGTGGTCTACGGGCTGCTCGCGTTGACGGCGAGCCTGCCCGGCGCGGGTGTGCTCGCCGTGCGGGGACTTCGGAAACTGTCGGTAGGTCGGCTACGGGCCCGACGCCAGGCCCAGCTGAGCCCGCAGCCCGCGACGTGACGGCGACCCGGGACGTGACCGCGTTGACGACCCAGACCCCCCGGCTACCGTCCGTCGAAGCGCGGAGACATGGCGTAGCGCAGCAGCGCCACATCACCGATCTGCCGAACCTCGGCCAGCGTGGCACGCCGGTCGGCGTGCCACGGGAAGCAGCCGTCGCCGACGAACCGGGGTGCCCGCGAGTCACCGACGAAGAACGGCGCGACGACCAACTGCAGCTCGTCGACCAGGCCGGCGGCGAGGAACTGGGTGTGGATCCGGCCGCCGCCTTCGACCATCAACCGTTCGACCCCCCGGCCGTGCAGGTCGTCGACGACGCGGGCGAGGTCGATCGGGTCGCCGCAGTCGATCACGGTGGCGACCCGGCCGAGCCGCCGCCGGGCACCGTCGAGGTTGCCGGTGGCGCAGTACACCAGCTTGTCGACCTCGCCGAGGGTGAAGAACCGGGCCTGCGGGTCCAGATCACCCCGTCCGGTGACGGTCGCCTTCAGCGGCGTCGGCCGCCGGCCGCCGGCCACCCGTTGGCGCCGCCGTTCGTCCGAGCGCACCAGCAGCCGCGGATCGTCCTGACGGACGGTGCCGGCCCCGACCAGAATGGCGTCGCAGCTGGCGCGTACGGCGTCGACCCGGTCGAAGTCCGCGTCGTTGGAGAGCAGCAACCGCTCATCGCCCGCGCTGTCCAGATACCCGTCGATCGACATGCCGCAGCTGAGCAGGACGTAGGGTCGCTCAACCACTGATGGCACCTCCTGGTCGATCGAAAGATAGCCTGCAGGTGAGGCCGGCACACATTCTTCCGTACCGCCCGCCTGTCGGTGCCGGCCGTCTCGACGTCGGCACCGCCGCAGCCCCACCACCACCGATAGGAAGCACCCATGCTTGAACCGCCGCCCCACGCACCTGTCAACGGTAAGCCCGTCACCGCCAACGGGTCGTTTCCCGTGCCGTCGGCTGCGGTCCGCCGGCAGGTCACGGTGCCGCTGCGGTTCTCCGACGGCTACTCCACCGACGCCCGGGTCTTCACCTTCGACGGTCTCGCCGACCGGCGGGAACACGTCGCGCTCGGGCTTGGCGACTGGCGTCGGGCGCTGGATCGGGCCGCCGGTGGCGGGGCATCACCGATGGTCCGCCCACACAGCGAGTGCCTGACCGGTGACGCCTTCGGTAGCCAGCGGTGCGACTGCGGACCGCAGCTACGGGAGGCGGTGGAACGGATCGCCGCCAGCGGCGGGTTCCTGCTCTACCTGCGGCAGGAGGGCCGGGGCATCGGGCTGTACGCCAAGCTGGACGCGTACGCGTTGCAGGACGCCGGCCTGGACACGTTCGAGGCGAACGTGGCGCTCGGCCGGGGCGAAGACGAACGGGACTACACCGTCGCCGCGCAGATGCTGCTCGCGCTCGGGGTGCGCCGGGTGACGCTGCTGAGCAACAACCCGGACAAGACGGCGCAGTTGACCCAGCTGGGAGTCACCGTCACCGAGCAGATCCCGACCGGGGTGCACGTCTCCGCCGCCAACGTCCGCTACCTGGCGGCGAAGGCCAACCACGCCGCACACACCATCGACCTGTCGGTCGCCGACTGAGCTTCCCCGAAGCAGATCGGGATCTCCGACGACGTCGGCGGGGTGGCCCAAAGGCGGCCGGGCGAAGGTCAGTACAGATGCGGCCAGCCGGCGGCGTCGTCGTAGCCGAGCCGGTTGACGCCCAGCAGGGCTGCCCCGCGGCACCTGCAGGCCGGTCGCGACCACCCCTGGGCGTTAGAAGTCGAAGTCGCCGAGGGCCAGCGTGCCGTGGTCGCAGAACACGCGCAGGCGGCGCGCCGGGACTCAATGGACGGAAACCGGCGTGGGGTTCTCATCGACCACCGGACAGAAACTGGACGCCGCCAACGTCCGGCACGCCTTCCGGCGGATCGCCTGACTCGCCGGGCTGGACGAAAGGAGTGGATGCACCGCGAATCGCGACACAGCTTCGTATCGCTGCTGTCGGACAGCGGTTTGAGTCTTGAGCAGATCGTCGACCTGCTCGGCCACACGGGTACCTCGGTCACCGATAAGGTCTACGGTCATCAGCTACGGCCGGTCTGTGCTCAGCGGAGCACGGGCGATGGATGAGATCCACGCGCCCGACGACGAACCCGGCGGAAAAGCACAGACACTCAAGGGCCGCACCGAGTGATCGGCACGGCCCCTGAACTGGTGGGCGATACTGGGTTTGAACCAGTGACCTCTTCCGTGTCAAGGAAGCGCGCTCCCACTGCGCCAATCGCCCTCGTTGTTGACGAGGTGGAGACGGGATTTGAACCCGTGTACACGGCTTTGCAGGCCGTTGCCTCGCCTCTCGGCCACTCCACCGAGGTTGCCCCCGACGTGCTCTGGTGGCATCTCCGAGCGGACGACGGGATTCGAACCCGCGACCCTCACCTTGGCAAGGTGATGCGCTACCAGCTGCGCTACGTCCGCTTGTCTTGCTCGACCGGACCACCCTGAGGTGTTCCTGCCGACGGATGGAAACTTTAGCCCAGCCCTCGCGGTAGTGCCAACTCGGGGTGCCCTCGGCGCGCCCCCGCGGATGCTCCAGACAAAAAGCCCAGACGGCAGCGACAGGCCATGAGTCGCCCGCCTGCGCGCGAACCAGATTCGGATTACCCCATGTCATCGGTTGCCTGAGTCAGGAAATTGACTGGTAACTCATCGTATCGATGATAGTGCGTTACCGTGTTCGCCGTGACAAGACGATCGGCCGAGGTACGCCTCGACTCGCTGCTGCGCACCGCCTGCCAGGTGATCGTGGAGCGTGGTCTGGCCAACACCCGTACCGCAGACGTGGCGGAGGCAGCGGGAGTCAGCCAGGCGCTGGTCTTCTACCATTTCGCCACCAAGGAGCGACTCCTCGCCGAGGCGTTCGCCTTCGCGGCCGAACAGGATCTGGCGCGGCTCGACGCCGTCGTGCGATCCGCGGCGGACCCGCTGGAAAAGCTCAAGAAGATCATTCGGCTGTACGCGCCGACAGGCAGGTCGAAGTCATGGACGCTCTGGATCGACGGTTGGTCCGAGTCGCTGCGGACCCCCGCGTTGAACCGGGTCTGCCGCAACCTCGACCTGCGCTGGAAGGAGGCGCTGACCGGGGTGATCGCCTCAGGATGCGCCGACGGCACCTTCGACTGCCCGGATCCCAAGGGTGCCGCGTGGCGGATCAACGCACTGATCGACGGGCTGGCCGTCCAGGCGGCGATCCACGATCGAGGAGTGACCCGCCGGCAGCTCACCGACTGGATCCGACTGGCCGTGGCCCGGGAGATCGGGCGGGAGCCGGCAGAGCTCGGCTGAACGGCCGGGACCGGCCCGTCGGGTGTAGCCGGTGTCGCGGACGTAGGTCCGGCCGCCCCAGCGGTTCGTGCCGGAGACGTCCTGCATAGTCAGCCGGAAAGAACTCGTCGATGTTGGCAGATTCCCGTGCGCCGGGCGGACCGCCCGAACCGGGCGACCGCCGGTGTTCAACAGCGGTCGACACGCGGATAATCGCCGCAGCGTTGTGACGTTTCAGGCCAGCGCACCGCCACCATCGAAGGAGACACAGGTGCCGGGACCAGCGATCAGCATCCGGGACGTCGCCTCCCGTGCCGGTGTCTCGGTCGGCACCGTGTCGAACGTGCTCAACCGGCCGGACATCGTCGCGGCCGGCACCCGGACGAGGGTGCTCGCCGCGATCAGCGAACTCGGCTTCGTCCCGAACGACGCGGCCCGGCAACTGCGTCGTGGCCGGGGCCGCACCCTGGGTCTGGTGGTGCTGGACGTGGCGAACCCGTTCTTCACCGACGTGGCCCGTGGCGTCGAGGACGCCACCAGTGCCGTCGGGATGCCGGTGATCTTCTGTAACAGCGACGGCGACGCCGCCAAGGAACGCGCCTATCTCGACCTGCTCGAGGAGCAGCGGGTGCAGGGGGTGCTGATCACACCGGTCGACGACGCGAGCGAACGGTTGATGCGGCTGCGGGAGCGCGGCGTACTGGTGATCCTGCTGGACCACCGGTCACGCCGGCCGGACATCTGCTCGGTCTCCGTCGACGACCGGCTCGGTGGCACGCTGGCGCTGCGGCACCTGATCGACGCCGGGCATCGGCGGATCGCGTTCGTCGGCGGACCGCAGCATCTGGAGCAGGTGCGGGACCGGTACGCCGGCGCGGTCCGGGCACTGGCCGAGGCCGGCCTGCCCGAGGGGCAGCTGCGCCGCTTCGACACGCCGAGCCTGACCGTCGCCGCCGGCCGCGACGCCGCCGCCCGGATGCTGGGGACGCCGCGTACCTCCCGGGTCACTGCGGTCTTCTGCGCCAACGATCTGCTCGCGCTCGGGGTCCTGCAGGGGCTTACCCGTCAGCAGGTGCGGGTGCCGGACGACATCGCCCTGGTCGGCTACGACGACATCGAGTTCGCCGCCGCGGCCGCGGTGCCGTTGTCGTCGGTGCGCCAGCCGCGGCAACGGCTCGGGCACACCGCCGCGACCCTGCTCCTCGACGAGGCAGCCAACCCCGGCACCCACCGGCACCGGCAGGTCGTCTTCGACCCGGAGCTGGTGGTCCGCGAATCCAGCCAGGAGTCCCGCAACCAGCGCTCCGGTGCCTGACCGCAGGCGTCCGGCGCGCCCGGCGTCCTTGACAGTCACATCGAAGCACTCGTATGTTCGGGATCCATCTTTGAAACGGTTCAGTTCAGGAGTTGGCGTGCGGCGATACTGCTTCATGCTGCGGGTCCGCCCGGAGCGACTCGCGGAGTACCGGGTCCGGCACGCAGCCGTCTGGCCGGAGATGCTGTACGCGCTACGCGACGCCGGCTGGCACGACTACTCGCTCTTCCTGCACCCCGACGGGCTGCTGATCGGATACGTCCGGACAGCCGACCTGACAGCGGCGCGGGCGGCGATGGCCGCCACCGAGGTCAACGCCCGCTGGCAGGCCGAGATGGCACCTTTCTTCACCGAGCTTGACGGCCGGCACCCGGACGAGGGCCTCGTCCTGCTCGACGAGATCTTCCACCTCGATGAGCAGCTTGCCGAGGTCCGGGACGCGCACCGGTAGGGCGCGGTCCGAAAGGCGCGACAGCACGACGGGATCCACCCGACGCGACACGAAAGGGCGTGAGATGGCCGAACGGATCAAGGCCGCGCTCCGCGACCAACAGATCGAGGTGCCGTCCTGGGCGTACGGCAACTCGGGCACCCGGTTCAAGGTCTTCGCCCAGCCCGGCGTGCCCCGTACGCCGCAGGAGAAGATCGCCGACGCCGCCCAGGTACACGCCTTCACCGGCATTGCCCCGATCGTGTCGCTGCACGTCCCGTGGGACCGGGTCGACGACTATCAGCAGCTCGCCGACCATGCCGATGGGCTCGGCGTACGGATCGGCACCATCAACGCCAACGTCTTCCAGGACGACGACTACCGGCTGGGTAGCGTCACCAACCCCGACCCGAGGATCCGCCGCAAGGCCGTCGCGCACCTGATCGACTGCGTCGACGTGATGGACGCGACCGGGTCGACCGACCTCAAGCTGTGGTTCGCCGACGGGACCAACTACCCCGGGCAGGACAGCATCCGGGCCCGCCAGGACCGCCTCGCCGAGGCGTTGCACACCACGTACGCCCGGCTCGGTGACCGGCAGCGGCTGCTGCTGGAGTACAAACTGTTCGAGCCGGCCTTCTACACCACCGACGTGCCGGACTGGGGCACCGCGTACGCGCACTGCCTGCGGCTGGGCGACCGGGCGAAGGTGGTGATCGACACCGGCCATCACGCCCCCGGGACCAACATCGAGTTCATCGTGGCGTTCCTGCTGCACGCCGGCAAGCTGGGCGCGTTCGACTTCAACTCCCGCTTCTACGCCGACGACGACCTGATGGCCGGTGCCGCCGACCCGTTCCAGTTGTTCCGGATCATGTTCGAGATCGTTTCCGCCGACGCGCTGCGCCCGGCGCGCGGCATCAACTTCATGCTCGACCAGTGCCACAACATCGAGCCGAAGATCCCCGGCCAGATCCGTTCGGTGCTCAACGTGCAGGAAGCAACGGCGAAGGCACTGCTGGTCGACGCCGAAGCGCTGGCCGCCGCGCAGGCCGCCGGTGACGTGCTCGGCGCCAACGCCGTACTGATGGACGCGTACCACACCGATGTCCGGCCGCTGCTGCGCGAGCTGCGCGCCGAGCAGGGGCTGGACCCGGACCCGATGGCGGCCTACGCCCGCAGCGGGTACGCGCAGCGGATCGCCGCCGAGCGGGTCGGTGGTCAGCAGGCCGGCTGGGGGGCGTGAGGACGATGAACGACGAGCCGCACCAGCCGGTCCACGACGAGGTCGCCGCGCTGCTGGCCCGGGGGCACCGACTCGGTGCCGACCGGCGGACCACCAACTTCGGTGGTGGCAACATCTCCGCCAAGGCCCACGCCGGCGACCCGGTCACCGGTGAGCCGGTCGAACTGATGTGGGTCAAGGGCTCCGGCGGCGACCTCGGCACGCTGACCGCCCAGGGGCTGGCGGTGCTGCGCGTCGACCGGCTGCGCGCGCTCGCCGAGATGTACCGGGGCGAGGCGGTCGGGTCGCGGCGGGAGGACGAGATGGTGCCGGCGCTCGACTACTGCCTGCACGGCCGGGGCGGTGCCGCGCCGTCGATCGACACCGCGATGCACGGCCTGGTCGACGCCGCGCACGTCGACCACCTGCATCCGGAGGCCGGGCTGGCGTTCGCCACCGCCGCCGACGGTGCCGAGTTGACCCGACGCTGCTTCGGTGATCGGGTGCGCTGGGTGCCGTGGCGTCGGCCCGGTTTCCAACTCGGCGTCGACATCGCCGCGATCGCCCGGGACCATCCGCAGGCGATCGGGGTGGTCCTCGGTGGACACGGCATCACCGCCTGGGGTGCGACCAGCGACGAATGTGAAGCACGTTCACTGGAGATCATCCGTACCATCGAGCGATTCCTGGCCGAACACGGCCGGCCCGAGCCGTTCGGCCCGGTCCGTGGCGGGTACGTCGCCCTCGCGGCCGGGCAGCGCCGGGCACGGGCCGCCGCGCTCGCCCCGGTGATCCGGGGCCTGGTCAGCACCGACACCCGGCAGGTCGGCCAGTTCAGCGACGACGACGCCGTGCTGGACTTCCTGGCCCGCGAGGCGCATCCGCGGCTGGCCGCGCTCGGCACGTCCTGCCCGGACCATTTCCTGCGGACCCGGGTCCGGCCGCTGCTGCTGGACCTGCCGGCGGACACCCCGCTGGACGACGCCGTCGCGCGGCTCCGCGAGCTGCACCAGCGGTACCGGGCCGACTATCAGGCCTACTACCAGCGGCACGCCGGACCCGACTCGCCACCGATGCGGGGTGCCGATCCGACGATCGTGCTGGTGCCGGGGGTCGGCATGTTCAGCTACGGGTCCGACGCCGCCACCGCCCGGATCGCCGGCGAGTACTACCGCAACGCGATCGAGGCGATGCGCGGCGCCGAGGCGGTGTCGACGTACGCGCCGATCGACGAGGCGGAGAAGTTCCGCATCGAGTACTGGGCCCTGGAGGAGGCGAAGCTGCGGCGGCTGCCGGCGCCCCGCCCCCTGGCCGGGCGGATCGCGCTGGTCACCGGTGGCGGGTCGGGCATCGGCGCGGCGACCGCCCGACGGCTGGCCGCCGAGGGTGCCGCCGTGGTCGTCGCCGACCGCGACAGCGCCGCCGCCTCGCAGGTCGCCGAGGACATCGGCGGGCCGGACCGGGCGGTGGCGGTCACCGTCGACGTGACCGACACCGACGCGGTCGACACGGCGTTGACCCGGGCCGCGCTGGCCTTCGGCGGCGTCGACCTGGTGGTCAACAACGCCGGGCTGTCCCTGTCCCGGCCGTTGCTGGAGACCACCGACGCCGACTGGGACCGTCAGCACGGCGTGATGGCCCGCGGGTCGTTCCTGGTGTCGCGGGCCGCCGCCCGGCTGATGATCGACCAGGGGCTCGGCGGCGACATCGTCTACGTGGTCAGCAAGAACGCCGTCTTCGCCGGGCCGGCGAACGTCGCGTACGGGGCGGCCAAGGCCAGCCAGGCGCACCAGGTGCGGCTGCTCGCCGCCGAGCTGGGCGCGCACGGCATCCGGGTCAACGGCGTCAACCCGGACGGGGTGGTCCGCGGCTCCGGCATCTTCGCCGCCGGGTGGGGTGCGCAGCGGGCTGCGGTGTACGGCATACCCGAGACGGAGCTGGGCGCCTTCTACGCGCAGCGGACCCTGCTGAAACGGGAGGTGCTGCCCGAGCATGTGGCGAACGCCGTGTACGTGCTGACGGCGGGCGAGCTGTCGCACACCACCGGCACCCACCTGCCGGTCGACGCCGGCGTGCCGGCGGCGTTCCTGCGGTGAGCGCGGGTACGGACGGCCGGCGACCCCGTAGGACCGCCGCCACGGTCGCCGCCGTCGACCTCGGCGCGGCCAGCGGGCGGGTGATGCTCGGCGAGGTCGACGGGGACGGCGTACGCCTGACCGAGCTGCACCGCTTCGACAACGGCGGGGTGCGGATCGGCGCCACGTTGCACTGGGACGCGCTCCGGCTGTACGCCCAGACCCTGACCGGGCTACGCGCGGCGCTGGCCCGCCGCGCCGACCTGGCGAGCATCGGCATCGACTCGTGGGCGGTGGACTTCGGGCTACTGGACAGCACCGGCGCGCTGCTGGCCAACCCGGTGCACTACCGCGACCGGCGCACCGACGGGGTCGCCGAGCAGGTCGTCGCCCGGCTCGGCGCCGAACGGCTCTACCGCACCACCGGCGTACAGCAACTGCCGTTCAACACCCTGTTCCAGCTGGTGGCGGGGGCCGCGTCCCCGGCCATGGCGGTCGCCGACCAACTGCTGATGATCCCCGACCTGATCGCCTACTGGCTGACCGGTCAGGCCGGTACGGAGGTCACCAACGCCTCCACCACCCAGCTGCTCGAGGTGCGTACCCGCCGGTGGGCGACCGACGTGATCACCGGCGCCGGCCTGCCGCAGCGGATCTTCGGACCGCTGCGGCAGCCGGGTGACGCCGCCGGCGAACTCACCGGGGAGGTACGCGCGGAGCTCGGCACCGACCGGGCGGTGCCGGTCACCACGGTCGGCTCGCATGACACGGCCTCGGCGGTGGTCGCCGTGCCGGCGACCGACGAGAGTTTCGCGTACATCTCGTGCGGCACCTGGTCGCTGGTCGGCCTGGAGCTGGCCGCCCCGGTGCTGTCGGCGGCCAGCCGGGTGGCCAACTTCAGCAACGAGGCCGGGGTCGACGGCACGGTACGGTACCTGCGCAACGTGATGGGGTTGTGGCTGCTCCAGGAATGCCTACGGCACTGGCGGGCGCAGGGCCGGCCGGTGGAGCTGGCGAAGGTACTGGCCGACGCCGCAGGCGTCCGGCCGCTGGCTGCAGTGATCGACCCGGACGACCCGGTCTTTCTGCCGCCTGGCGACGTGCCCGGCCGGGTGGCGCACAGGTGTGCGGCCAGCGGCCAGCCGGTGCCGGACTCCCCCGCGTCCGTGGTCCGCTGCGTCCTCGACAGCCTCGCCCTCGCCCACCGGGCGGCGGTACGCGAGGCGGCCCAACTCGCCGGACGTACGGTGACGGTGATTCACCTGGTAGGTGGCGGCGCCCGCAACGAACTGCTCTGCCAGCTCACCGCGGATGCCTGTGGCCTGCCCGTGGTCGCGGGTCCGGTCGAGGCGACCGCGTTGGGCAACGTGTTGGTGCAGGCCAGGGCACTCGGCGTGGTCGACGGTGGGCTGTCCGAGCTCCGCGGGCTGCTGCGACGCCGCTGCCGGCTGCGTACCTACCGGCCGGATCTGACCGCGGCCCCCGCCTGGGCGGCCGCCGCAGCGAGGATTCAGGCACCGCGATCGGGGTAGCCCCGTTCGTGGCCGCCGCCCGAAAGAACGCCGCCGGTGAGGAGAAGCAGTCCCAGCTGGCGGCCACCGTCGACCGGGTCCGGCGGGGGGTGCGGGCCCTACCGGCCCGCGGGTTGCGTGAAGGTCGTCAGCGGCTACGGCATCTGCGCGGCAGATCGATCATCCCGGTGCAGGCCGGCGTCGCCGCCGCGCTGGCCTGGCTGCTCGCCGACGACGTGCTGCGCAACCCGGACCCGGTGTTCGCGCCGGCGGTCGCGGTCGGCACCATCGTCTCGGCACTCGGTCAGCGGCTGCGGCGCACCATCGAGACGGTGGTCGGCGTCGCCGTCGGCATCGCCGCCGGCGACCTGCTGGTGGCGCTGCTCGGCGCTGGTCCGTGGCAGACCGGTCTGATCGTCGCGCTCGCCGTGGTGGTGGCGATCCTGCTTCGTGGCAGCAGCACCCTGCTCGTGCAGACCGGCGGCACCGCCGTGCTGATCGCCACTCTGACACCCGCGAATCCGGAGATCGGGTTGCCCCGCTTCCTCAACGCCCTGATCGGTGGTCTGGTCGGGCTCACCGTGGTCCTGGTGCTGCTGCCGCTCAACCCGTTACGCCTGGTGCAGCGGGCGGTCGGCCCGGCGCTGGAGCGGTTGGCAGCCCTGCTGGACCGGTCGGCAGCAGCGTTGGCCAGCCACGATCTCGACCGGGCCAGGGCGGCGCTCGACCAGGTACGCGACTTCGACCCTCGGTTGACCCAGCTCCAGGAGGCGTTGCAGGCGGCCAACGAGGTGGTCACGCTGGCACCGCGACGCTGGTCGAACCGGCATGTGCTGGCCGAGTTGACCGACGGCGGTGATCACATCGAACGGGCCGCCCGCAACTGTCGGGCGATGCTGCGCCGGGTCGTGTCGGTGCTCGAGGACGACGAGCCGGTCCCTGACCGGCTACCGACCGCGCTGCGCCAGCTCGCTGCGGCGCTGCAGGCGATGCACCGGGAGCTGGACCGGGGCCGGGAGTTCGCCGAGACCCGGGAACGGGTGCAGCGGGCGGTCAGCGAGGCGGGCGAGGCGTACGCGCTGGGGCTCGGATACTCGGGGAACGTGGTGGTCGCACAGGTCAGGACGGCCGGCAGTGATTTGCTGCGGGCTACCGGGATCGGCCGGCGGGACGCCAACCGGACCGTACGCCGGGCTGCCGGACGTAGCCGGCCACCGTCACCGCCGCCGGCCCCGCCCCGGCCGTGACCGTACCTGGGTCTGGGTCTGGGGCCAGCTGACAGCGGGACGGGGTGCGGTGGTCCGCGGTTGGCGCGCGGTTGGTGCGGTCGCCGACCGCCACAGGGTGCCGGTCCGGTCTGGGCTGTCGACGTCGCCGGTGGCCCGTAGCAACCTGGCGCGGACCCGCATCAGCAGGCCGAAGCCGACGAAGACCAGGGCACCGCCGGCGATGAACCACGCCACCGGGATACCGGACGTGTCGCCGGCCGGGATGGCGCCGGTCGGCTGGGCCGCGCCGCCGCCGGCACCGGCCGCCGCATCGGTGGCACCGCCGACCGGCTCGTCCTCCACCAGGTCCACCGGCGTCTCGGACGGTTGCGGGTCGGCCGACGCACCGGCCTCGGCCACCACCGGCAACGTCGCGGCGGTGTCGGCGAGCAGCTCGGCGTCGACGTTGTACGCCTCGGCGGTGAAGGTCACCCGCCCTTCGGCGTCGTCGGTGAAGCTGAACTGGTACTCCGCGGTGACCGTCCGGTCCTGACAGAGGTTGCCGGGGTCGAGTTGGACATCGGTGAGCCGGACGGTGTCCCCGTCGACCTGAACGTCGAGGGCGAACTCGCCGCCCTGCTCGATGCGGGCCGCCCGGATCTGGTCCAGGCCGACGCCGTCCGACCGCAGCACGATCGACCAGCGGACCTTCTCGCAGTCACCGCCGAGGTCCCGGCTGACCTCGACGGTCATCCCGACCGGCCCTTCGCCGGCCACGGCCTCCTCCGGCAGGTCGAGGATCTGCGCCCGGTAGCCGCCCTGGGCGAGTGCCGGTGTGGCGACGGCGAACAGAATTCCGGCTGCCCCGGCCAGCCCGACCGCGACGCGGGTCCCGAACCGCCCCACCGTGCCCACCACCTTCGTCACTCGTACCGCCGATCAGGTCCATCCGCCACAGTACGGGCGTACCGGTGGACCGGACAGGGTCCGTTCTTCTCACCCACTGCAAAGTAGACAGGGTGAATTCACCACCTGTGGTGAACCGG
The DNA here is from genome assembly GCF_048060115.1 of Micromonospora sp. LOL_023. NCBI lineage: Bacteria > Bacillati > Actinomycetota > Actinomycetes > Micromonosporales > Micromonosporaceae > Micromonospora > Micromonospora sp. LOL_023. The sequence continues at coordinate 36,281 of NZ_JBHMIM010000042.1, read as the reverse complement.
TAACGACGGGCCGAGGAGTTGGTCGGAAGACCGGCGCGGCACAATCCGGGTCGTGTCTGCTGATCTGTCTGGTTTCGTCCGCGCCCATGCCCGACTCGCTCCGGTGCCGCACGTCCCCGAGTTGCAGCTCTACCAGGCGGCCGAGCCGATCGGGCTCTGGGAACTGACCGAGGGCGAGTTCCGCAGCGAGCAGCCACCGCCGTTCTGGGCGTTCGCCTGGGCCGGCGGGCAGGCCCTGGCCCGCTATCTGCTGGACCACCCGGACACCGTCGCCGGGCTGCGGGTCCTGGACCTGGCGACCGGCTCCGGACTGGTCGGGATCGCCGCCGCCCGGGCCGGAGCGGCGGCAGTACGCGCGGTCGACGTGGATCCGGTGGCCGGCGCCGCGGCCGGGCTCAATGCGACGGCCAACCAGGTGCCGCTGCAGGTCGTCACCGGCGACGCGCTGGCCGGCGACCACGGGGACGCGCAGGTCGTCCTCGCCGGCGACGTGTTCTACAGCGAGGCGATGGCGTCCCGGGTCCTGCTGTTCCTGCTGACCGCCGCCGCCGACGGTGCTCGAGTGCTGGTCGGTGACCCGGACCGGGCGTTCCTGCCCCGGGGCCGGTTCACCGAGTTGGCCGGCTACCGGGTGCCGGTGCCGGTGGCGCTGGAAAGCGTCTCCCAGCGGCACGCCCGGGTCTGGCAGCTACGCCCGCCGGTACGCCGTCCGACGCGGGGGCTAGCGTGATCAGGTGTTGTTCCGCAACTGGGAGCGGGTCGACGACCGGTGGCCGCCGGTGGTCGAGGTCGCCGACCACACCGGCACCGCCCATCTGCTGGTGACCCGGCACGCCCTGGTCCGCCAGGTGCTCGCCGATCCGGAGACCTTCCGGCCGGACAACGCGCTCGACGCGGTCACCCCGATCCCGGTCGCGGCCCTGCGGATCCTCGCCTCGTACGGCTTCCGGCTACCACCGACCCTGGCCAACAACGGCACGTCGAGCCATCCGGGAATCCGGTCGGTGCTCGCCGAGGCGCTGCACCCGATGAGGGTCGCCGCCCAGCGGGACTGGCTGGCCGCGACGGTCGCCGCCCGGGTTGCCGGACTCACCGAGGCGCTGGACGCGGGCCGGCCGGTCGACCTGTACGCGGAGCTCGCCGCCGACCTGCCGCTGCTGGTGCTGGCCCGGTTGGTGCAGCTACCGGACGCCGCGACCGGCACGGTGAAGCGGTTCGCCCGCGCGGCGCTGGAGCTGTTCTGGGCGCCGGTCGACGCGGGGCGGCAGCGGGAACTGGCGCACACGGTGGGCCGGTTCCACACGGTGCTCCGCGAGTTCGCGGTGACCGGCGGTGGATTGGCGAAGGCACTGCGCGACGCCGGGCACCCACCGGACACCGTCGTCGGCGCGTTGTTCTTCCTGCTGGTCGCCGGGCAGGAGACGACGTCTCAGTTCCTTGCCCTGTTGCTGCACCGGCTGGCCGGCGAGCCGGTGGTGCTCGCCGGTCTGGTCGACGGCTCGATCGGGGTCGACGACGTGGTGGAGGAAGGGCTGCGGCTGGTGCCACCGATCGTCACCTGGCGGCGGCGGGCAGCGGTCGACACCACGTTGGGCGACACGGCCGTGCCCGGTGGTTCCAGCGTGGTGCTGTGGCTGGCCGCGGCCGGCCGGGACCGGTCGGTCGTGACGCACACCGACCAGTTCCAGCCCGGCCAGCGGGGATCCCGCCGGCATCTGGCGTTCGGGGCGGGCGTACACCGCTGCGTCGGGGCGCAACTCGCCCGGATGGAGACGGCGGTGGTCGTCGGGCAGGCGGCACCGCTGCTGGTGGACTGTGAGGTGGTGCGGGCGCCGTGGTCGCCGGACAACCTGTCGTTCCGGATGCCGGACGCGTTGGTGATCCGCCGGCACCGCGCCGACGTCGCGCAGCGGGCATCGGACGGGCCGGTCAGCTGACGTCGTCAGCCCAGGCCCGCCAGTCGTCGAGTACGCCGTACAGCGCCGGAGTCAGCCAGCCTGGTGCCGAGCGGCGGAACACCCCGGGTTCCATCGCGCCGGCCCCGTCCGGCAACGCGCCGACCATGGTGGGCACCAGCTCGCTCAGGTTCGCCCAGTGCACCAGCTCCGGCTCGGCCGGCCAGGCACCGAGCACGACACCCGCCGGGATCGCCCGACGTTCGAGCGCCTCCAGGGTGAGTGCGGTGTGGTTGAGGGTGCCGAGGCCGGCGCGGGCGACCACGACGGCCGGGGCGCCCAGCGACACCGCCAGGTCGGCGACGGTCCAGGACTCGCCGGAGGGCCGCAGCCCCATCGGCACCAGGAGTCCACCGGCGCCTTCGACGAGCACGAGGTCGTGTTTGTCGGCCTCTTCGCGTACCGCGTCGACCGCGGCGTACAGCTCCAGCGGCTCGGCGGCGGCGACCCGGGCGGCGGCCAGCGGCGCGAGCGGCTCCGGATAGCTGACGAGGGTGCGTACGGTCGCCGGGTCGGCGAGCCGGGTGACGATGTCGGCGTCCGACGGGTCGCCGGTGACCGTACCGGTCTGCCCGGGTTTGACCATGGCCACCCGCAGCCCTGCGGCCTGGGCGGCGGCGGCGATCGCCGAGGTGACGATGGTCTTGCCGACCCCGGTGTCGGTGCCGGTGACGACGACCGGCCCCCACCAGCCGGTCACGGGGCGCACTCCACGATCACGTCGAGCGCCCGGTCGAACTCGGCCCGGGGTACGCCGACGTTGACGGTGATCCGCAGCCGGGCCCGATGGTCCGGTGTGGAGGGCGGACGGAAGCAGCCGACCGCGACGCCCCGGTCGTGGCAGTCACGGGCCCAGGCCACGGCGGACTCCGGTCCGGGCGCGCCGATCGACACGACCCCGCCGGCAGGAGGGCCGCCGACGTCGAACCCGGCACCGGTGAGCCGGTCGACCGCCGAGGCGACCCGGTCGGCGAGCTCGGCCCGCAGCTGGTCACCGTCGCGGGCCAGGCATAGTGCGGCGTGCACCCCGGCGGCGACCGCCGGCGGCAGCGCGGTGTCGAAGATGAAGGTCCGACCGGTGTCGATCACGTGCCGGATCAACGGCTCGGGGCCGGCCAGCACCCCACCCGCGCCGCCGAGCGCCTTGGACAACGTGGCGGTGACCAGCACGTCGGGTTCACCGGCGAGCCCGGCGCCGGCCACTGCACCGGCGCCGGCCGGACCGGTCACCCCGAGCGCGTGCGCGTCGTCGACCAGCAGCAGCGCACCGTGCCGGCGGGCGACCGAGTGCAGTGCCGCCAGCGGTGCCGGGTCGCCGTCGACCGAGAAGACGGACTCGGTGACCACGACGGCCGGCCGCCCGGGATGCCCGGCCAGCACCGACTCCACCGCGGCCGGGTCGGCGTGTGCGACGACCTCGGTCTGCGCGCCCGACAACCGACATCCGTCGATCAGCGAGGCGTGGTTGTACGCGTCGGACACCAGCAGGGTGCGGGGCCGCACCAGGGCCCGGATCGCACCGAGGTTGGCCAGATAGCCGGAGGAGAAGACCAGGGCCCGGTCGGTGCCGAGCCAGCCGGCGAGGGCCGTCTCCACCTCGGTGTGCGCGTCGGTCGAGCCACGGACCAGCCGGGAGCCGGTGGCGCCGAGTCCGTACCGGTGCAGTGCGTCGGCCGCCGCCGCGACCACCTGGGGATGTCGGGCGAGCCCGAGGTAGTCGTTGCCGGCCAGATCCGTTCGCGCCTCGCCGGGCGAGCGGGGACGCAACTCGCGGGTCAGTCCGGCCTTGGCCCGTAACGCGCCACGGCGTCGCAGGCCGTCCAACCAGTCCGCCACGGGTCCCCCTCGTCAATTACGCCGCCTTGTAGGGTACGACCATGTCAGAGATCCTCGACCTAGCCAGCGCTCAAGTCCTGGAGCGTGGCGTCGGCCTGGACGAGGCCGGTGTCCTCGCCGTGTTGCGCCTGCCCGACGAGCAGGTGCCGGCCGCCCTGCAGCTCGCCCACGACGTACGGATGCGGTGGTGTGGGCCGGAGGTCGAGGTGGAGGGGATCGTCTCGCTCAAGACCGGCGGCTGCCCGGAGGATTGTCACTTCTGCTCGCAGTCGGGGCTGTTCGCCTCGCCGGTACGGGCGGTGTGGCTGGACATCCCGTCGCTGGTCGAGGCGGCGAAGCAGACGGCGGCCACCGGTGCCACCGAGTTCTGCATCGTGGCGGCGGTGCGGGGGCCGGACGCCCGGCTGATGGAGCAGATGCGGGCGGGCGTCGCCGCGATCAAGGCCGAAGTGGACATCCAGGTCGCGGCATCGTTGGGGATGCTCAGCCAGGAGCAGGTCGACGAACTGGTCGAGATGGGTGTGCACCGGTACAACCACAACCTGGAGACGTGCCGCTCGTACTTCCCGAACGTGGTGACCACGCACACCTTCGAGGAGCGGTGGGAGACGCTGCGGATGGTGCGCGACTCGGGTATGGAGGTGTGCTGCGGCGGCATCCTCGGTCTCGGCGAGACGATCGAGCAGCGGGCCGAGTTCGCCGCGCAGCTGGCCGAGTTGGACCCGCACGAGGTGCCGTTGAACTTCCTCAACCCACGGCCGGGCACCCCGCTCGGTGACCGACCGGTGGTCGAGGCCCGGGACGCGTTGCGGGCCATCGCCGCTTTCCGGTTGGCGATGCCGCGCACGATCCTGCGGTACGCCGGCGGCCGGGAGATCACCCTGGGCGACCTGGGCACCCGGGACGGGTTGCTCGGCGGCATCAACGCGGTGATCGTCGGTAACTATCTGACGACGCTGGGCCGACCGGCGACCGAGGATCTCGCGCTGCTGGACGACCTGAAGATGCCGGTCAAGGCGCTGTCGGCGACGATCTGAGGCCGGGCCGGTGGACCCGATCTGGTGCGACCGGTGCGGCGCGGCCGCCAGCACCGGTACGCATGACGACTGCGTCGCGGCGCGCGCCTGGGAGCCGCCACGCTACTGCGCCCGGTGCCGGCGCCGGATGAAGGTGCAGGTGCTGCCGGCCGGCTGGTCGGCGTGGTGCGTCGAGCACGGCAACGTGAATAGGGACAAGACCCCATCAGATCGGAGTTGACCTATCACATCTCCGACACGAAGAGTGACCGTTTACTGATCCTGAGTCACGCTTCTCCCCGGCGGTCCACCCGGTCCGCCGTATCCGGAGGAGGACACGTGACACCTCGCTCAGGCCCGACCCGCACCATGAAGCCCGGCGGCGTGCCGCGCCTGCTCGGCACCGTCGGCGCCGCCACCCTGCTCGTCTGCACCTTGCTCGTCGCCCCGGCCGGGGCGGCACCGGCCGCCGGGACCGCCGCCCGCGACACCGGCCGCGCTGCCGTGGTCACCGCCGCCATGGCCCAGGCATACCTCAACGCCCATCCCGGGCTGAGCGCCGACGCCGCGGCCAGGGCCGCCGAGGCCCAGTCCCACGGCGAAGCGCTCAAGACCGAACTCGTCAAGCGGCCGGAGACCTTCGGCGGCGCCTGGTTCGACCCGTTCTCGGCGACCTACCAGGTCGCGGTCACCACCACCGCCGCCGAACGCGATATCATCAAGGTCGGCCGCGACCTGGGCGTCCCGGTTCGCACCCACCGGGTCACCCGCACCTACGCCGAACTGGAACAACGGGCCGAGGCGCTGCGTACCGGCAGCGACCAGCTCGGCCGGGTCGCCGCCGGCCTGGTCGGCATCGACGTCGAGACCAACCAGGTCGTCGTCGCGTTGCCGCAGCGGCAACGCGACGCGCTCACCGGCACCGTCCCGGCCGGTGTCACGCTGGTGACCGCCGACGCCCGCCCGTTCGACCTCGACGTCTGCAACTCCCGCAACGACTGCAACGACAGCCTCCGGTCCGGCCTGGTGATCCGCCGCTCCGGCGGTTCCTGCTCCGCCGGTTTCGCCGCCCGAGGCAGCACCGGCGTGCGCTGGCTGCTCACCTCCGGCCACTGCGCCGGACTCAACGCGGCCTGGTCGACCGGCACCACGACCCCCACCACGATCGGCACGATGACCGACGCCATCGACTCCGGCGTCGTCGACGCCGGCGCCATCCAGGTCACCAACGCCGCCTACCGCGCCGACACGGTGGGACGGATCTACATGCACAACGCGGCGGGCCGCTCGGTGCCGGTCGACGGCGCGGCTCCGTCCATGGGCTTCATCCTGCAGGGCGAAACGGTCTGCCTCGCCGCCCGGATCATCGACCCGGCGAACCCGGGTAACCCGTGCGGCACCATCACCTCGGTCAGCGACCCGAACAAGCGCGGCATGGTCCGCGTCGGCGGCTACGACGCCTGCCCCGGTGACAGCGGGGGCGGCTGGTACTGGCTCAGCTCCAGCGGCAGCCGTTGGGCGTACGGCCTGCACAGTCGCAGCGAGAGCGGCTGCAACGCGGCCCCGAACAACTCGTGGTTCAGCCCGCTGCCGTCCTTCTGGACCGGCCTGACCTACGAGCTCGGCTGACCGGTCCGCCAACGGTGTCCCGGGCCGGCCGGTGGGTGACCCCGATCGGCCGACCCGGCCCGGCACCGGCCACCGGTCAGGGCGTAGTGGACTGTCGGCAACCACACCGACCGCCTACCGTGGATGGGTGCTGCTCCCCTCTGCCCCAGCGCTGCGCGGCGCCCGAGTCGTCCTGCGCCTGGCGACCCCGGCCGACGTCGCGGCGCTGTCCGCGATCCGGTCCCAGCCCGAGGTGACCCGCTGGTGGACCGACCCGAGCGACGAGGCGACCATCCGGGCCGAACTCGACGACCCCGACGTCGAACGGCTCGCGGTCTGGTTCGCCGGGCGGGTGGTCGGCGCCATCCAGTGGTACGCCGAACCGACGCCGGCCTACCGGCATGCCGGGATCGACATCTTCCTCGACCCACCGGTGCACGGACGCGGGCTGGGCAGCGACGCCGTGCGTACCCTCGCCCGGCACCTGTTCGACGCGCATCGGCACCACCGGTTGGTGATCGACCCGGCGGCCGGCAACGCCGACGCGATCCGCTGCTACGCCCGGGTCGGTTTCCGCCCGGTCGGGGTGCTGCGCCGCTACGAGCGGCTACCCGACGGCGGGTTCCGCGACGGGCTGCTGATGGATCTGCTGGCCGGCGAACTCACCGAACCGGCCTAGCCAGCGGCTGCCGGGTCAGGGCAGGGTGCCGGTGGGCTGTCGCCGACCGCCTCGGCCACGGTGCCGCTGATCTGGCACAGCCGCCGCACGGCATGGTCCGGGTCGAGCTGCCACAGTTGAAGGGTCGTGTCCCACGAGCCGGAGACCAGGACACCGTCGGGGGTGAAGGCGATCGCGTTGATGTCGCTGACGTGCCCGGTCAGCACCCCGACGAGCTGAGTGCTCCCGGTGTCCCAGAGCCGCAACAGGTCGTCAGTGACCAAGCTGGTGGCCAGCTGGGCGCCATCCGGGGTGAAGGCGATCCGTTCGACGGTGGCGCTGTGTGCCGGAAGTGCCCGCAGCAGTTGGAGTCCGTCGAGGTGCCGCAGCTCGACCCGCCGGCTTGTTCCGGCGACGGCGAGCAGTCGACCGTCCGGGCTGACCGCCAGGTCGGTGACTCGCTGTTGTCCCGCCGCTGCCTGACCAGCTGGGGACAGGTCGGCGGCCCGCCAGGACCAGATCTCGGCCCGCAGGGCCCGGTCGAAGCCTTCCTCCTCGGCGTGGTTGACCGCAGCGAGTAGCCGGGTGCCGTCCGGGGTGAAGGCCAGCGCGGCCGGTGCACCACCGCCGGTCAGCAGGAACGTCGCCGGCTGCGCCGTGTCGAGCTGCCAGACCGCGACGCCATCCTGCGCGGCACCGTCCGGCCCGATCCGGGTCGCGATCACCGCCAGCTGGCTGCCGTCCGGCGAGTACACCGGCTCGTACACCCTCTTCTCGGCCCCATCAGCAATCAGTAGCTCACCAGCGAAGGTGCCGTCGGCCGCGTAGCGCAACACGCGCCCATCGGCGGTCGCCACCGCCAGGGTGCCGTCCGATGCGAGGGCCAGACCTGCTGCCGTCGCCTCGGGGCGAAACGTCACCAACTCCCGGCGGGCCGCGAGGTCCCAGACCCGGACCACTCCGTCACCGCCGGCGGTGGCCAGGCTGTCCCCAGTGGGGGCGACGGCCAGGTACTGAACCGACTCCGGATGCTGCAGTCGGCTTTCGCCCCGGCGGAACAACATGGTGGGGGCGTCCGGCCCGGTGACCGCGACGACCCGCCCGTCGGTCGAGACGGTCAGGTCCACCAGGGTCTGCCCGGCGAAGCCGACGTATGCCCGCCCGACGGTTCCCTCGGTGATCGCCCAACCGTCCACCCGGACCGGCTGCCAGCCGCCGAGGCTGAGCAGTGTCCCGTCCGGCGTGACGGCCAGCGGGGCCGGCGGGCGTCGCGGGCCGGTCTGCAGCGGACGGGGCGGCTCGTCGGACCCGAACGTCCAGACCGCCAGGTCGCCGTCGAAGCCACTGACCGCAAGGGTGTCCGACGGGCCGAACGCGACGTGCTGGGCGTCGCCCGGAATCGCCAGCGCCTGCGCCTGGTCAGCCAGCCGCCATACCTGAGCGCCACCGTCGGTGGGATTGGCGATCGCCAGCAGCCCGCCGTCCGCATTGACGGCCAGGTCGTAGGCCAGCATGCCGGTGGGCAGCGCCAACACGAGTTCCCCGCTGGTCACGTCCCATCCGCCGACCTGCAGGTCCGGAGTCAGGTCGGCACCGACCCGGCTCGCCACCAGGGTCGTGGTGCCGGGCAACCAGCCGAGCGCACCGACAGCGGGCAGCCGATGGAGCAGGCTACCGGTGGCCACGTCCCACACCTGCACCCCCTCGGCGCTCAACGAACCGGAGGCCAGGAATCGCCCGTCCGGGGAAAAGGCCAATGAGATGACCGGCTTGCGGTCGGCCTGCCACAGCACGACGTCCCGGGGGCGCAGGCTGGCCACCTCCCAGATCCGCACCGTGCCGTCGGTGTGCCCGACCGCGGCCAGGGCACCGTCGGGGCTCAACGCGACCGACATGCCACCCGACTCGGTGCCGAGCGGACCCAACGTGACGGTGGCCTGCGCCGAGATCAACGCGCCGTACGCCTCGACCGTCGGCGCCTGCGCCCAGGCGTCGAGCGCCTTGCGTACCGACAGCAGTTCGTCGCTCTCGGCTGCGATCAGCGACTCGGCGGCGTACTGCCGGGACGTCGCCTGGCGACGTTGCTCGTTCGCGGTGCCCTGTTGGTCCAGCGCGACCAGTCCACCGGCGACCGCCAGCAGCAGCGCCGCCGCCAGCCCGACCACCAGGCGGCGCAACCGGCGGACCCCGCTGCGCCGGGCCGCTTCGGCGGCGTCGGCGGCGGCGACACTGGCCGCCAGATAGTCGATCTCCGGTGGCCGCAGATCGTCGCGGCTGACGGCCCATTCCCGGACCGCCGTGAGCCGGGATCCACGCAGCAGCAGGTCCGGATCCTGACCGGCGGCCTGCCAGTCCTGAGCCGAGGCGATGAACCGCTGCCGCAGGATCAACTCGTCGCGGGCCTGCGTCAACCAACGGGCCAGCCGGGGCCAGCTGGTCAGCAGGGCCTCGTGGCTGATCTCGACGGTGTCTTCGCCGGTGGTGACCAACCGGGCCGCGACGAGCCGAGCCAGCACATCGGGGTCCGACCCGGTGCCGTCACCGCGTCGGCGTACCACCGCGCCGGTGTCGGCGACGGTCACCAGGTTGAGCAGCGCCGCCCGCAACGCCCGGCGGCCGGGCTGGTCGAGGTCGAGGTAGATCGCCTCGGCTGTCTCGGCGACCGCGCGGTGGATGCCGCCGGTCGCGCGGTAGCCGTCGACGGTCAACCGGCGGCCGTCGCGCCGCGCCCAGGTCGCGCGCAGCGCGTGACCGAGCAGCGGCAGCGCACCGGGGTCGTATCCGGCGGGGGCCGACGCGCCGAGGTCGGCGAGCAGCAGCTCGACCAGGCCAGCCTCGATGTCGAGACCGGCGCGACTGGTCGGCTCGAGCACTGCCCGGCGCAGTTCGTCGACGCTCAACGGGCCGAGGAACAGATGGTCCGCCGCCAGTACCTCGGCCAGCGGTGGCAGCTCGGCGCAGGCGGCGTAGAAGTCGGCCCGGACGGCGATCACCACCAACGCGGGGGCGGCGTTGGCCAACGCGGTGGCGTAGGCGAGCCGCTCGGCGGGGTCGGCGCAGTGGGTGAACAGCTCCTCGAACTGGTCCACCACGATCACCAGCCGGCCGGTCGCGGCAACCGGGCCGGCGGCGTCGGTAGTGGTAGCTGCCCGGGCGATTCGGGCGGCGAGTTCCCCGAACCGGGTCGGATCGTCGAGTACCGCCACGGTGTCCAGCTCGCCGGGGTCGGTGCCGCCGCTGGCGACGGCGCGCTCGACGAGCCCGGTCAGCGGATGCGCACCCGGGGTGGTCAGCAGCCAGGGCCAGCCGGCTGGGTCGCCGAGCGCCCCGCCGGCCACGGCAGGCAGTACTCCGGCCCGCAGCAGTGAGGACTTCCCGACTCCGGACACGCCGGTCAGCAGCAGCGGCGGCCCCCCGGCGGTCTGCTCGGCGAGGCGGCCCAGCACCTGTGCCACCTGCGCCTCACGGCCGCGGAACCAGGCCGCGTCCGCCGGCTGAAAGCTGGCCAGACCCGGGTACGGGCAGATCAGCGCCGGGTCGGTGCCCGACTGTTCGGCCACCGCCGGCTGGGTGCCCGGATCCCGCCGGTCGGTCAGGCCGGGGCGGTCGGTCCGGGCTTCGTCGACCCGGCCGGTCAGATAGGTGATAGTGATCAGTTGCCGCCTGATCCGCTCCATCTCGACGCGCTGCTCGTGGCTGCGCTCGGCAAGCTGCCGCTGCAGCTCACCGAGCACCTGCTGCACGTCGGTGACCATCCAGTGCAGTGCGCCGATGTCCCGTCCGAGCAGGTGGAACGTGGCCGCGAGCTCGTCGCGCAGCTGCGGGTCGCTGCGGACCGCCTCGGAGAGCGCGACCTCCACCGCGTCCACGGCCCGCAGCAACCGTCCGATGTCGGCGTGGATCGCGTGTGCCTGCTCGTCGTCGGCGTTGAGCCGGGCCAGCAACTCCTCGGCGATCGCGTCGCGCCACTCGGACTCGGTGACCTTGCGGCCACGCAGCCGCTCGGCAGTGTTGGACAGGACATCGCTGAGGTAGCCGCCGCCGACCTGGCCGAGCTGGTCGAGGGCCGCACCGAACAGACCACCGGCACCCAGACCGGCACCGGCGATCGGGGCGAGGGCCGAAGCCGCCAGGAACGCGAGGATTCCGTACGGCGTGGCGTTGCGGAGCCCACGCCCGGTGCGCCGGCCGACCTCCCGGACCCATCCGCGTACCCCACGCCTGGCCCGGTCGACCGGGGCGTCGCCGTCCTCCACCGACATCGGCGCTCCGTCCCGAAGACATACGTCGCTGGCCGTCCAACCCAGACACTACTCAGGGGCGGCCGATCGAGATGACCCGTTGACGGGACGACAGTCTTCGTTGTCATAACACCAGCGATATACCAAAGGTGACGGGTAGTCATATCGCTACTCTTCGCGACAGTGAAGGGATGGACACCTCATCGATACGTAGGCTGCTGGCCGCCGGTATGCTCGCCGCACTGGCAGCCGCCGGCAATCCCGCCCCTACGCACGCCGCCGACCGATCCGCCGACCAGGTCGGCGAGATCCGCCGAGCCGGTGGCGCCACCGCCCTACCAGACAGCTACATCGTCGTGCTGCGGGCCGACCGCGTCGACGATGCCACCGTCCGACTGCTGAGCCAGCGGTACGCCGCGAGCGTCGACCGTGTTTACCGCAACGCGGTCACCGGCTTCGCCGCACGGATGTCCGCCACGCAGGCCAGCCGACTCGCCACCCATCCCGCGGTCGCCTACGTGGAACAGGATCACGTCGTCGCACCGTTGGCCGCCGGCGTACAGCTGAACCCGCCGTCGTGGGGCCTGGACCGGATCGACCAGCGCAACCTGCCACTGGACGGCCGATACGCGTACCCGACGACCGCGCCGAACGTGCGGGTGTACGTGATCGACACCGGTGTCCGACGTTCCCACACCGACTTCGGTGGCCGGGTCACCGCCGGGTTCGACGTCATCGACGGCGGCCCGGCCGACGACTGCAACGGGCACGGCACCCACCTCGCCGGCATCATCGGTGGCCGGTCGCATGGGGTCGCGAAAGCCGTCCAGATCGTGCCGGTACGGGTGCTCAGCTGCGCCGGCTCCGGCACCACCGCAGGGGTGATCGCCGGCATCGACTGGGTCACCGCCAACGCGGTCAAGCCGGCGGTGGCCAGTCTGGCCCTGGGCGGCAGCCCCAGCGCGGCGCTGGACGCCGCCGTCACCAGTTCGATCAACTCCGGGATCAGCTACGCGGTGCCCGGCGGCAGCTCCGCCACCAGCGCCTGCAACACCTCCCCGGCCCGGGTGCCGGCGGCACTGACCGTGGCCGGCACCACGGTCACCGACGCCCGGATGAGTTCGGCGAGCTACGGACCGTGCATCGACCTCTTCGCCCCAGGTGCGGGCATCACCTCCACCTGGCACACCGGCGACACCGCGACCGCCACGATCAGCGGCAGTTCGATGGCGGCCGCGCACGTCGCCGGCTGCGCCGCACTGGTGCTCGCCGGAAATCCGCTGTGGAGCCCCGCACCGGTCGCCGACCGGCTGGTGTCGACCGCCACGGTCGGCGTGGTAACCAACCCCGGCAGCAACACGGCCAACCGTCTCGTCTACTGCGTCGGCTGATCCCGGCCGTCCATCAACCTGGAAGGCAGCACTCGGCCCCCACTGTCCGGTCCAGGACCGATGCACATGGTCAGCGGAGCCTGGTCGGCGGACGGCCGGACCCTGCCGGCCGCGCTCGACAGCGAACACAACCTGTCCGGGGGCACCGTGCTACGGGCCGGGCCAGGCATCGATGCGAAACTGGATCACCGACTTCCCCGGCGCGGGTGCCGACAGGCTGTGTCTGTCGGCACCCACGCCGGTCGGTCCTACTCGACGCCGGTCAGCCGATTGAGCAGACCAGATCGTTCACGGTGAACGAGGTGGGTCGGGGGTTACCGCCCGAGTGGGTGCCGTTGAAGCCGATGCTGACGCTCGCCCCCGGTGCCAGGCCACCGTTCCAGGACGCGTTGCCGGCCGTCACCCGATTGCCGGTCTGCGACCAGGTAGCCGACCAGCCCTGGGTGACCTGCTGAGCGCCGGGGAAAGCAAACCGCAACGTCCACCCGTTGATCGGCGCGCTGCCCGTGTTGGTGATCGTGACCGTACCGGTAAACCCGGTCGACCAGTCGTTGGTGTTGTATCCGACCCGGCAACCCCGCACCGGCGGCGTCGGGGAGATCGTCGGTGTCGGCGTCGGGCTGATCGTCGGGGTCGGCGTCGGCGTCGGGGTCGGGCTGATCGTCGGCGTCGGAGTCGGAGTCGGAGTCGGGCTGATCGTCGGCGTCGGCGTCGGCGTGGGGCCGGTGGGCTCCTGCCCCCAGATCAGGACACCGTCGTCGTACAGCGGCACCGACCTGTTCGGCCCGGCAGCCGCCTGGTAGGACGGGTCGTTCGCGGGGGTCCAGGTGCCGCCCTCGGCCACCCCGACCTTGAGCTGCACCTCCATCCGGTGCGCCGACTGCCCGGCCGGTGCGATGGTGTGGCCGGCGCAGTCGACCTCGACGTACCACAGGTCACCGGAATGCTGCCGGGCCGTCGTCGGCTTGGGGCAACCCTGGCTGTACGGGCTACTCACCTCCAGCGCCCCGGAGCCGTCACGCACGAAGTAGTAACGGAACTTCGCCCCGGTGAGCGCACGCGCAGGGAACGCCGACTTGTTGTAGATGATCGCCTTGACACCGGTCGACCGCGTCTCGTTCTGCATGATCGTGGTCTCGATCGACATCTCGTCGATGTCCGGCGTCCCCGGCTGCGGGAAGTTCGCCAACGGTGTGCCACCGTACTCTTGGTGGAGCCGGACCAACGCCGAGGTGAAACCGGCGTTGTAGTCGGTGGCGACCTCGTTCATCACGTAGTCGTCCCGCCGGTCGGTGTAAGCGTCGTCCGGCGCGGACGGACCGCCGACCAGGGCACCGGTCAGGACGTGCCGGGTCTGCTCCGGCACCTGCATGCTGTCCCACCAGGAACCATGCGCGGTGCGGTGGTGCGGATTGCGCGGCGGGTTGGCACCGAACCCGATGACGTAGCTGGAGGCGCGCGGGTTGTCGCCGAGCGCGTAGTTGATCTGCCGGACCGCGAAGTCGTGGTAGCGAACCTTGCGGGTGCTGTCGGTGATCTGATCGCTGTAGACCAGCGCGGCGAATGCCGTGTTCGCCGCGTACCGCAGTGCACCCCAGGTGTCCAGCACCGCCATGCCACCGGGCGAGGTACGGACCCGTTCGCCCCCCACCCCGACCGTCCAGTAGTCCAGCCACCGGTTGGCATCGTCGACGTACTTCTGCTTGCCGGTCAGATTCGCCAACAGCACGTACGCGCCGAACTGTTTGTTGTCCCAGGCCAGGGTCCACTTGTAGGCCCGGGTGGTGGTCTGCGGTTCGGTGCCGAGGTTGTCGTACCCGGCTTCGGCCTTGGTCAGGTACGCGGCCTCGCCGGTGGCCCGGTGCAGCCAGATCGCCCCCCAGACGAGCTCGTCCTGGTAACCGCTCCACGAGCGGTAGAAGCTGGTCGCGTCGGTGATGCACTCGTGGTAGGCCCTACGTACGGTGTCGGCGAAGGTGTAGAGCTGCCGAGCGTGGCTGACCAGTGTGTTCGCGTACGCCGGATCCGTCGGACGGAAGACCATCGAGGATGCGGCCATCGCCGCAGCGGTCTCGGCGGCAAGGTCCGAGCCGCCGCAGGTCGCGTCGATGCGGTACGCCGGCCGCGCCATCGGCATGACCTCGGCCGGCCCCCACCACTTGTGGTCGTCGTCGCCCTTGCCCACCTGGCCGTACAGCACGTTCGGGGCCGGATGCGCCTTGATGAAGTAGTCGTTGACGAATCGCAGGTTGTCGAGCAGGTGCGGCAGCTGTCCCGAGGTGCTGTACCCGGCCCGGTACTCGATGGCTCCCCAGGCGAGCATCGTGGTCGAGAAGGCCATCGGGAAACCGAACTTGACGTGGTCCCCGGCGTCGTACCAGCCGCCGGTGAGATCCAGGCCGACATCGGCGCCGTCGTTGAGGGCCGAGTCCCCGCGCCACGAGACGCGGTTCCACTGCGGCAGCGGACCGGACTGCTGTGCCTCGTAGAACAGCAATGACTTCTGCAGCGCCTCGGCGTAGTTGAACGGGGGTGCCACGGCGGCGTCGGAAGGCGGTGCCGCCGCCACGACAGCCGCCACGACACCGGTGGCGGTGAGCAGTACGGCCAGCCCGGTCGCGGCCAACCGGCGGTACCACTGATTCTGGCCGGCCGGGCGGGCCGGCCGATTGCTGTCGCGCACTACACTCGCTCCTGTCCGTGGAGCCGCGCGCGACATCGCGCAGTGGAGGGACACCAAGGGGCGGATGTGGGCGCATCCGCCCCTCACCTCGTGCTGGACGCGCCGTCACGGCGGAGTCAGCGGTCGACCTGACGGTCAAGCCGGGCCGGCCGGGTGATACTGGGCGTGGAGCCACATGGGACACCAACGCCTGGGAGCGCTCCCATCCATAGAGAGCGATCACCACGCGCACCGATGATTTAACCGCCTCGAAACCGATTTGGGAAGCCCCGCCACCACCAGATCCAGCCACGACTCGGCGGTCGGCGGTCGAGAGCAACCCGGACACGAAAAGAGCGGGGTCTCCTCCTGCCGTCCTACAGGAGGAGACCCCGCGTGCCACCGCAGACCGAGTCGACCGACGCACCGGCCCCGCACCAGGACCGGGACGTCGGGGCAACCGCCTAGGTCATGGTGGCGGGAGTCGGTGCCGCGACGTCGACCGGCCGATCGACCAACGGCACCGTAACGCTCATCAGGTCACCATCACGCTCCACCTCGCCAGGGCGGTTCAGCCGGGCCAGGGTCCGGAGCATCCCGAGGTCACCGGCGGCGACGTGGGCCACCAGGGCGGACTGACCGGTCCGGCCGGCGTAGGCGACCAGCCGGCGCAGCAGCGCGGTGCCGACCCCGCGACGACGCCAACCGTCCTCCACCAGCACAGCCACCTCGGCGAGGACACCCTCGACGACGAGCCGCCCGGCACCGACGATCCGCTCGCTCGTACCGCTGCTGTCGACGGCAACCAGCAGCAGCCCCCGCGGCTGGTCGAGGATCCGCCGCAGACGCGCGGTGACCACCTCGGCGGGGCAACCGACCAGACCAGGGGTACCACCCTCCGGCGAGCAACGGCCGACCATCGCCTGCAGCTCGGCGAGGTCGTCGGTGCTGGCTCCACGCAGCACCAGCTCCGCGCCGCCGGCGAGCATCAGGGCCAGCTGGTCGCCGTTACGCCGGCTCACCCCCGCCGCCAACTCCACCAGGGCCTGCGCCCGGGCGAACTCGGCCGGGGTGAAGCTCGGCTCCCGCCGGACGATGTCGTAGCAACCGCCGGCCGGGTCAGGCAGGCGCATCGTGTCGGTCAGCCGGGTCGCGGTCTGCGCCGCTGGTGCCGGACGCCAGGTCACCGACGTCGCGCCGAGCAGCGTACGCAGCACGTCGCCCAGCGCCTCCGGATCCCGGACCAACCGGTTGGCCAGGGCCAGCGCCCGGGTCGGCTGGTCCGCCAGGCCACGGGCCTCGGCCCGGGCGACCCACGGGTCGCGGCCTCGGCCACGCTCCACGGCGGCGATCAGGTCCGCCTCGGTCATCGTCTCCGGTCCGTCGACCAGAAAGTCGTCGACCGCTCCGCCCTCAGTGGTGTGCACCTGGACGGCAAGGATGTTCACCGCACGCAACGCCAGACTCGCGGTGAGCACGGCCAGGTAACCCGGCCGGTCGTCCACCGTCGCTCTGATCCGCCACAGCGCCATCGGCTGTTCCTCTCCCCCAGGGTGCTCGGTGCCCGCTCGATCAGCGCCGCGCTGCGCCCACTTCCCAGCTTGCCGTCATGCTGTTTCCCTCAGATTGCCCAGTGGTGACTTCTCTCGGTGACATCGGCCACCGGTCCGGACGTCGAGGACACCGACGTCGATCGGCTCACCGCTGGCGCGTCAACGCTGGGCGACGACCGGTTCGGCGGTAACCAGATCAAGCCGGTCACCGAGAATCACCGTCGCTGCCCGGACCAACTGGGCGATCCGGTCCACCTCGGTGATGTGGAAGGCGGCCGGGGGCAGCCCGTCACCGTCGGTCCGGGCGACGATCAGCACCAGACCGGCCCGACCGAACGGCACCGAGGCGTACCGCACCCCGTCCGGCCCCTCCATCGGCCGCGCCCGCAACGGAGTGACTTCGGGCAGTCGCAGCGGCACTGGAGCTCGCCAGCTGGCGTAGCCCACCGCAGGCTCGCCGCCGGTCGGCGGCTCGTCGACCGGCACCGTCAGACCCGCCACGAATCCGTCACCGGAGCGAGGAGGAACGTCGAGGCGCAGCTCAGCGTCGAGCGAGCCGAGCGCCGTCGGCGCCGTCGCACCGGAGGATGGCCTCGAACCACTGCGAATCGCCCAGTCCGCCGGCACCACGGCGGCGGCGGCCCAGTCGGCCGCGAGCAGCCCGGGCACCGCGTCGACCAAGGTGGCGAGTCCATCGGTGGGGTTGGCCGCCACCTGCGCGAGCAGCTCGGCGTCCTGACCGCCGTTGACCGGGGCGCCGATAGCGCGCCAGACCCCGTCGACCTGGACACCCGGGATGGCGGCGAGTCCGGCGAGCAGCCGGTCCACCCGGGCAGTCCCCGGCCAGACCACCGAGAAGTCGTCCACCGCCCGGCCCCCGAGCCGCTCCAGCACCGTCACCTGGACGATGTCGGCGCCCGCCACCCCCAGTGTGCGGGCCACCTGTCCGAGCGCACCGGGCCGGTCCGGCAGGGTCACACGAACCCTCAGCAACATTTCAGTCCTCCAGTCGCGCCGGCCAGCCACTCCCCGGTCGTCAACCAGACTGCCCGATGACCATTTCATCCCTGTTGCGATGACATGACTCGCCAGGAAATCACCTGGTCGACCCATCGGTTCTGGTCTCGCCATCACCCGTTCGGATGATCTTCAGGACAGGACGAGGCGTCCGTTCACGCTGAGGCTCGCGGCACCATATGTGTCTCCAGCAGGACATAAGGTACCTGCAACTCATCGCGCCTGATACGGGACAACAGCAGCCGGGCCATCTGCCGCCCCATCTCCTCGACCGGCTGGTACACGGTCGTCAACGGCGGGTCGGACTGCCGGGCGATCGGGGCGTCCTCGAATCCGACCACCGCCACATCGTCGGGCACCCGGCGGCCCGTCTCGCGCAGCGCCCGCAGTGCCCCGCAGGCCATCAGGTCGGACGCGACGAAGACGGCGTCCAGATCGGGGTGACGCTCCAGCAGGTGGCGCATGGCCGCGGTTCCGCTGCCCTCGCTGAAGTCCCCGAACGCCACCATCGTGGCCCCCGCCGGCTGGCCGCTGTGCCGGATCGCCTCGTGGTAGCCGGTCAGCCGGGCGACGCCGACGCCCATGTCCTGCGGTCCGGCGATCGTCGCCACCCGCCGACGTCCCCGGGCGAGCAAATACTCGACCGCCAGTCGGGCACCACCGGCGTTGTCGACGTCGACGAAGTAGGCCGGGCGCGCGTCCGGATGCAGCATCCGCGCCGGCCGGCCACCCAGCACGCTCGGCAACCCGCGTTGCTCGAGCAGGGTCGGCAGCGGATCCGCGTCGTGCAGCGACAGCAGCAGTACGCCGTCGACGTGCTGGTTGGTCAGATGGTGCTCGACCCGCTCCCGCTCCGCCGGCGACTGGGCCATCGCCAGCCACAGCTGCATCGGGGTGTCGAGCAGTCCGGAACTGATGCCCCGCACGATGCCCGCGAAGAACGGCTCCCCGAACACCCGCTCCTCGGACTCGGAGACCACCAGAGCGACCGAGTCGGTCCGCTGGGTGACCAACGCTCGGGCGGCGCGGTTCGGCACGTAGCCCAACTCGGCGATCGCCTGTTGGACGGCCGCCCGAGCCTCCGGGCTGACCTGCGGTGACCCGTTGACGACACGGGACACCGTGCCCCGCCCCACCCCGGCTCGCGCGGCTACCGCGTCAAGAGTGGGCCGGCCGAGCGACCGGGTGCGCTGGGTAGTCATCGTCTGTTCCTCCGACCTGGGCCGCCGTGGCGCCGGTTCCGGGCGGGAACCGGCGCCACGGCGGCCAGTTGTTGCTGGCTGACCACGCCTATTGTGCGGCCAGACCGTTACGTCGGATCACATCGGCGTACCACCTGGCGCTCGACTTGGGGATCCGAAGCTGCGTTCCGTAGTCGACGTGGATCATGCCGAAGCGCTTCGAATAGCCCCAGGCCCATTCAAAATTATCCATGAAAGACCACGCGAAGTAGCCCCGCACCGGCACTCCAGCCGAGATTGCTTCGTGACACGCCCGCAGGTGCAGGTCGAAATAGGTCAACCTGTCCGGGTCATCAACTTTGTCGTTGACGACCTCGTCGACGTAGGCCGAGCCGTTCTCGGTGATGTAGATGGGCACCTCGGGGTACTCGTCGTGCACCCGGCGGAGCACCTCGACCAGCCCGGGGGCGTCGACCTCCCACCCCATGTCGGTCACCGGCAGACCTCGATCAACGAACCGGACCCGCTCGCTGCCCGGCCAGTTGGACGGTTCGACGGCGGCGTCCGGCACCGGTGCGGCGACCACGTGGCGGGTGTAGTAGTTGATCCCGAGCACGTTGAGTGGGGTGGCGATGACATCCAGGTCCCCGTCGCGCACGTGCGCCTGATCGGTGACCGGTGCCAGATCCTCCACCACGTCCGACGGATACTGCCCGCGCAGGATCGGGTCCAGGAAGATCCGGTTCGCCAGCCCGTCGATCCGCCGTGCCGCGTCGACGTCGGCCGCCGAATCGGTCTGCGGGGACACCGCGTACAGGTTCAGTGTGACGCCGAAGTCGTGGTCCGGGCGGGCCGCCCGCATCGCCTGCACGGCAAGGCCGTGCCCGAGCATCAGGTGGTGCGCGGCGCGGACCGAGGCGGCACCGTCGGTGACGCCCGGAGCGTGAACGCCGGAGCCGTACCCGAGGAACGCCGAGCACCACGGTTCGTTGAGCGTGGTCCAGTAGCGCACCCGGTCACCCAACGCGCCATGCACCAGTTCGGCGTAGTCGGCGAACCGCGCGGCGGTGTCCCGCGCAGGCCAGCCGCCCGCGTCCTCCAGCGGCTGCGGCAGGTCCCAGTGGTAGAGGGTCAGCCATGGCTCGATCCCCTGAGTCAGCAGTTCGTCGACCAGGCGCCGGTAGAAGTCCAGGCCTGCCTGGTTGGCCGGACCGGAACCACCGGGCTGGACCCGCGGCCAGGACACTGAGAACCGGTAGGACTTCAGGCCCAGTTCGGCCATCAGCCCAACGTCGTCACGGTAGCGGTGGTAGTGGTCACAGGCCACGTCCCCGCTGTCCCCACCGAGGACCTTGCCCGGCGTGTGACTGAAGGTGTCCCAGATGGACGGTGTCCGGCCATCGACGCTCGCCGCACCCTCGATCTGGTACGCCGCCGTTGCGGCACCCCAGAGGAAACCTGGTGGGAACAAGAACTGACCGGAGCCTTCCCGGAACTCCGCGGTCTGCGGACTTGCTGCTTTGGTCACGACTTGACGGCGCCTTCCATGATGCCGCCGATGATCTGGCGGCCGAAAAGAATGAAGACAACGAACAGCGGGAGCGTCGCGATCAGCGTCCCCGCGAAAATCTGGGAATTATCGGCAAAGTACGCCGAGTTCAGGCTGCGCAAGGAAATCTGCACCGTCGGGTTGGCCGGATCGGCGAGCACCACGAAAGGCCAGAAGAACTGGTTCCACTGCTCCATGAAGGTGAGCAGACCGAGCACGGCTGCGGCAGGACGCAGCGCGGGCGCCACCACGTGCCAGTAGATGCGCCAGGTGGAACAGCCGTCGACCCGGGCCGCCTCGATCAGTTCGTTGGGTACCGCCTGCTCGGCGTACTGCCGCATCATGAAGATCCCAAAGCCGCCGATGAGGAACGGCACGATGACCGACGGCATCCGGTTCAGCCAGCCGAGCTCGGACATCAGGATGTAGAGCGGAAGCACGCCGAGTTGGATCGGGATCATCATCGACGCCAGAACGACCAGCAGCAGGGCGTTCTTGCCACGGAACCGCAGCTTGGCGAAGGCGAAGCCGGCGAGCGAGCCGAAGAAGACCGTGGCGATGGTGATCGTGCCCGACACCAGGACCGAGTTCATCAGCCCCTTGAGGATGTTGGCGTCCTGGTTGGCCAGCACCCGTCCGATGTTTTCACCGAGGTTGCCGCCGGGCAGGAACGGTGGCGGCCATGCGTTGGCCGCGTCGTTGGTCCGGGACGCGATGACGATCATCCAGTAGAACGGGAAGAGTGACAGGATCACCCCGAAGATCAGCCCGATACGGGTCAGCGGGCTCGCCTTGAACAGCCGCTCGGAGGTCGACGATGGGCCCTTGCCGCGCTTGGGCCTATGCGCCACTGGTTGCAGGGTTGCGGTGGTCATCGTGCCTCACTTGTCCGAGCTGATCCGGCGGGCCAACAGGTAGTTGACGAGCGACATGAACGCGATGAGTATGAAGAGCAGCAGTGAGACGGCGCCCGCGTAGCCCCACTGGAATCGTTGGTTCATGACGTCGAGCAGGTACATCGTGATGGTCTGGAACTGACCCTGTGATCCACCGGAGATTCCGCCGGGCCCACTGGTGAACAACAGCGGCTCGGTGAACAGTTGCAACCCGCCGATGGTCGAGATGATCAGGGTAAAGATGATGGTGGGCCGCAACTGCGGCACGGTAATCGACCAGAACTGCCGGGTCCGGGAGGCACCGTCGAGCGCGGCGGCCTCGTACATGTCCTTGGAAATCGCCTGCATCCCGGCGAGGTAGATCAGCGCGTTGTAGCCGACCCACCGCCAGTCGACCATCGTGGAGATCGCGAACCAGGAAGCGAACTTACCGGCCCGGAAGTCGATAGGGTCCGCGCCGAACAGCGACAGCAGCCAGTTGATCAGCCCGAAGTCGCGGGCGTAGATCATCGAGAAGATCAGCGCGACGACCGCAGTCGAGGTGATGATCGGCATCGCGATGGCCATCCGGAAGAAGGTCTGACCCTTGATCCGCCGGTTGAGCGCGTTGGCCAGCATCATCGCAAGTACCAACTGCGGAACCGTGGCCATCACGAACATACCGAGCGTGTTGTAGACGGCGTTCCAGAACTGGGGATCGTCGGCGATCAGCCGGACGAAGTTGTCCAGGCCGATGAAGCTGGTCTCGGCGTTCAGCGGTGACCGGTCGGTCATCGCGATCCAGACGGTGTAGACGATCGGGTAGATGCCGAAGGTCGCGAAGATGACGAAGAATGGCAGAATGTAGAGGTAGGGGGAGAATTTGAGGTCCAGGCGGGTCAGCGAGCGGCGTCGGGCCTTCTCACCACCGGCCGGACCCGCCCGGTGTCCACGCGGCTGCGCCGACGCGGGGGTGTCAAGCTCCAGGCTCATCGGGAAGTCCTTCAGTTGTACGGCGGCCGGCCGCCGTTGGCCAGGGAGTCCGCGCGCCGCTGGCACCGCGACGCGGCGGGAGAGGTGGCGTCGGCAGATCCTGCCGACGCCACCTCTCACACGGTTTGTCGCACCGCTTATCGACCGGCAGCAGTACCGTTCGTCACGGCGTCCTGCCAACCCGCGTCCGGAGCCTGGCCCTGCTCCACCGCCCGCAGCGCGTTCTCGACCGCCGTACGGACCGCCTGGTTCTTCGGACCGAGGTAGACCGGCTTGAGCTCGCTGGCGCCGGCGGCGAAGATCTCACCGGTCGGAGCGTCCGAGAAATAGTCGTTGACCGCTGCGGCGACCGTCGGGTCCTCCAGCGCCTGCGGCGAGGACGGCAGGTTGCCGACCGACTCGAACGCGGCGATGTGACCCTCCGGGCTGGTTAGGTACTTCACCAGCTCGGCGGCAGCAGCCTGGTGCTTGCCGGAGGTGGGCACCGCGAGGAACGAACCGCCCCAGTTGCCGCCGTTACCCGGCGCCTTGGCGATGTCCCACTTGCCGGCAGCCTCCGGACCGGCCTGGCCCTCGATGACACCGGTCATCCAGGCCGGGCAGGCGATGGTGGCGAAGCTGGCGTTCTTGAAGCCGGCGTTCCACTCGTTGGAGAACGACCGCAGGTTGTTCGACAGCCCGGCACCGATCATGTCGGTGGTCAGGTCGAACGCCGCCCGCACGTCCGGGTTGCTCTCCAGGACGAACTGGTTGTCGGTGTCGTAGTAGGTGTGTCCGCTACTGCCACCGGCGATCTGGCTCAGCACCAGGTTGTAGAAGCTGGTCGCCGAGTCGACGAACGCCTTGTCCGGGGTGGCGGCCTTGAACTGCTCGCCGACCTCGATGAAGTCCTCCCAGCTGGACCAGAGCGCGCCGACCTCGTCGCGTTCGGTTGGCAGGTTGGCGGCCTCGAAGTGGTCCTTGCGGTAGCACAGCGCCATGCCGCCGACGTCGGTGCCGAGCGCGAGCACCTTGCCGTCGGGCAGCACGCCGGCCTCCCACTTCCAGGGCAGGAAGTTGTCCTTGAGGTCGTTGGCGCCGTACTCCCCGAGGTCGACGAACTTGTCGGCCTGGGCGAAGAACTGCGAAATCGTGCCCTCTTCGATCGCCACCACGTCTCCGGCACCGGAGCCGGCGGTGATCTGCTGGGTGAGGCGGGTGTTGTAGTCATCCAGGCCAAGGCCCTTGCCCCGCTGCTGCACAGTGACGTTCGGGTTGTCGTTCTGGTACTGCTCGATCAGTTCGTCGTATCCGAAGCCCGCGTCGCCGAAGATGTCGACAACCAGGGTAATCGGGCCGTCCGGATCCGAATCGGCGTCGGAGCCGCAGGCCGTGGCCGTGAACATAACGGCTGAGGCGAGTGCGACCGCGGCGTACCGCCGGAGCATGACGCTCATCCTGACCCCTCTCAAGGTCGCTTTTCATGGTGGGGGGGTGACCGTGCGGTGTCCACTCCGGGGGATGGAGCCGCGTTGGCGGGGGTGGGAACCGTCGCGCGGAGCGGGCACTGCACAGCCACGCTCCGCGGTGATCTAGCAAGTGACGTGAATCTCACTCACCCCGGCCGGGAGCGCTCCCATGAGATTGCCGGGAGGTTTCGGAGGTGTCAAGGGGCCAATGGGAGCGTTCCCATTTCGTTACGGCGACAACCGAGATTTTCTCGGCCGCCCGAGGTGGGCCCGCTGACGGCCCGCCGACGGCCGGCAAATCACCGCAAAGCAGTAGGAGATACGCAGTTCAGTGCAGGGAGATCGCGGGTCGGTCGGCGGATTGGCTCAGCCGAAGCGGCCGGGCTCAGGTCAGCCGACGCAGCAACGTCGTCACCCGGCCGGCGTCGAAGGCCGCCGGATCGAACCGGATCCCCACCGTCGCGACCATCTCGGCGTGCCGGGGATCAGCCGGGTCGGCGACCGCGGCCAGGAACTCGGCGTAGCCGAAAGCGCCCCCCACGTCCTCCGGCGGGCAGGCGGACGCCCCGTCGGAGCAGAGCGGATACCGCACGGCCGGCTCGGGCGGGCCCACGTCCTCCACCACGACGTCGTGCTCCCACCAGTCACCGAAGTCGTAGGTGTAGCGAAACCGGGCGCCCTTGGCGACCACCGCGTCCAGCCTGATCTCCAACTCGTCACGCAGCAGCAGCTCACCGTCCGGACCCGGTTCGCCGTACTGGGCGCCGTTGATCTCGAACGAGTGCAGGTGGCAGTCCTGCCAGCCCATGGCGTGCTGGATCACCCGGTGCACCCGGTCGAGCGTGTACCCGCCCGGCACCTGCACCCGACGCCAGACCGGCGGCGCGACATCGGACAAGGTGACCAGCAGGTGGAAGATCCGACGGGGCATGTCTGCCGTTCCTCTGGCCTAGGCTCGCACCCATGATCTGCGGCGTGCGCCGAGAAGGCCAGTACTCGAAGTGTCGGGTCGGTGACTGGTGGGGTTCTCGCCACCGTACCCCCGCACCCGCCGGGCCGGTCCACGGACAGGCCGGCGGATGAGCGACCCGACGTCGGGTTCGATCCGACGGCTGGCACCGGACCCGAACAACGCCGCCCTCGACGACGCCGACCTGATCACCGGGTACGCCGTCGCGCCCGGCCCGCACCTGCGAGCCAACTTCGTGACCAGCGCCGACGGCGCGGTGTCCGTCGCCGGCCGGTCCGAAGGGCTGTCCGGCCGCGCGGACAAACGGATCTTCGCCATCCTGCGGATGCTCTGCGACGCACTACTGGTCGGGGCCGGAACCCTGCGGCAGGAGCAGTACCGGGCGCTGCGACTCGACGAGCGACGACGGCAGTGGCGGCGACGGCAGGGCCGCCCGACCCAGCCCACCCTGGTGGTCGTCTCCGGCTCGCTCGATCTCGACCCGAGCCAGTCCGCCTTCGCCGACGCACCGGTCCGGCCGATCGTGCTCACCACGGCCGACGCACCGGTCCAGCGCCGGAAACGACTGGCGGAGGTGGCCGACGTCCTGGTGACCGGAGACCGAACCGTCGATCTCCCCCATGGGCTCGACCAGGTCCGCGCCCTCGGCTATCAGCAGTTGCTCTGTGAGGGGGGTCCGCTGTTGTTCGGCACCCTGACCACCGCCGACGCCATTGACGAACTTTGTCTCACCGTCTCCCCGCTGCTCGCCGGGGCGGGTTCCGGCCGGATCACCGCCGGCCCGACCAGCGTGGTTCGGACGATGCGCCTGCGGCAGGTACTCGGCGACGACGACGGGATGCTGATGCTGCGCTACACCCGGGACGGCCGCCCGCGCTGAACCCGCTCGGCCCTCGACGGCCGCCCGGCCCGCCGGGACACGAACCTGACCGCACGCCGGGTCGGATGCCGCCGTGGTCGTACCCGTGGGGCAGGATGCAACCCGTGGGAACGAAGCGACGCGATATGCAGCAACCAGGGCATCACCATGAGTGAGGAAGTGTCGCCGGGCACCCCGGTCGGCCGGGTGCTCGGCACCGCCGACGCCACCCCGCTGCAGTTCTGGACGGCGGTAGGCACCGGCAGCTACCTGCAACTCGACGACGTCGTGGTGACCCGTCGGGAGTTGCCGGGCGGCGAGACGGTCACCATCGCCGGCGTCGTCACCCAGGTGCGCGCCCGGCACGAGGGTGCGCAGTTCGACTCCGACGTGTTCGCCATCGCCGACGGCACACTGCCCGCCCAGGTACAGGAGGCGGCCGAGATCACCGCCACTCGGGTCGACCCGGAGATCTACGTGCCGCCGGAGCCCGGCGCTCCGGTGTGGCGAGCCGAGGGCGACGCCCGCGCCCGCGCCCTGCACTTCGACCGGATGGAGCGCCGGATCCCGATGGGCACCGGCCGCGACGGCGTGCCGGTCCATCTCAACGCCGACTTCCTCGACGGCCAGCGGGGTGCCCACGTGTCGATCTCCGGCATCTCCGGGGTGGCCACCAAGACCAGCTTCGCCACCTTCCTGCTCTACTCGGTGTTCTGCTCCGGCACCCTCGGCGGCGACGCGGTCAACGCCAAGGCGCTGATCTTCAACGTCAAAGGCGAGGACCTGCTCTTCCTCGACCACCCGAACGTCCGGCTGGACGAGGCGACGACCGCCGCGTACGCCAAGCTCGGCCTGCCCGCCGGCGCCTTCCCGGACGTACGGGTCTACGCTCCGCCGCGCGTCGGCGACGCCTCCGGCACCCCGGACGTGACCAGCCGGCTCGCCGGCGTGGACAGTTACTACTGGACGGTGACCGAGTTCTGCGAGCAACGGCTGTTGCCGTACGTCTTCGCGGACGCCGACGACGAACGCCAGCAGTACACGATGGTGGTCCACGCGGTCACCGCCTACCTGCACCGACACGCCCAGCCGGCCGACGGCGGGATCAGCCTCGATGGCCGGCGCATCCATTCCTACCCGGATCTGGTCGACCACGTCGTCGACCAGCTCGGCGACGAGGAGACCCGGTCGGCCTGGGCCGGCTCGGCGGTCGGCATGGGCACCGTGAACGCCTTCGCCCGCCGGCTGATCGGCAGCAAACGCGACCTGTCCCGGCTGATCCGCGGCGACCTGGCCACCCGCCGGCCGCACCAGATCAGCACCGACGATAGTGCCCAGGTGACGGTGGTCGACCTGCACAACCTGCCGGACCGGGCGCAGCGGTTCGTGGTCGGTGTGACGCTCAAGGGCGAGTTCGAGCGTAAGGAGCGGGCCGGCACCGCCAAACCGCTGCTGTTCGTGGTGCTCGACGAGCTGAACAAGTACGCACCCCGGGACGGCTCCTCCCCCATCAAGGAGGTTCTGCTCGACATCGCCGAGCGGGGTCGCTCGCTCGGCGTGATCCTGATCGGCGCCCAGCAGACCGCGAGCGAGGTGGAGCGGCGGATCGTCACCAACTCGGCGGTCCGGGTCGTCGGCCGGCTCGATCCGGCCGAGGCGTCCCGGCCGGAGTACGGCTTCCTGCCGGCGGTGCAGCGCCAACGGGTGCTGCTGGCCAAGCCCGGCACCATGTTCGTCAATCAGCCGGACATCCCGGTGCCGCTCTGCCTGGAGTTCCCCTTCCCTGCCTGGGCCACCCGTTCGTCGGAGGCGGGTGCCGCGCCGTCAGGCACCCTGCGCTCCATCGTGCAGGCGGCCGATCCGTTCGCGGTGGTCGGCAGCAAGTCGACGATCACCGACGACGAAATCCCGTTCTGACCCGAGGCCGAGGAGGTCCCCCGATGCGGATCCTGCACACCTCCGACTGGCATGTCGGCAAGGTCCTCAAGGGACAGCAGAGACTGGCCGAGCAGATCCAGGCACTCGGCCAGGTGGTGGAGATCGCCCGAGCCGAGCACCCCGACCTGGTGATCGTCGCCGGTGACCTCTACGACACCTCGGCACCCAGCCCGGACGCCACCCGGGTGGTCACCAGAGCGTTGACCGCGTTGCGCGGCACCGGCGCCGCCGTGGTGGCCATCGGCGGCAACCACGACAACGGGGCCGCGTTGGACGCGTTGCGGCCGTGGGCCGAGGCCGCCGGCATCACGCTACGCGGCAGCGTACGGGACAATCCAGACGAACACGTCATCGACGGGGTCACCGACGGCGGCGAACGGTGGCAGCTGGCCGCGCTGCCGTTCCTGTCCCAGCGGTACGCGGTACGCGCCACCGAGATGTACCAACTGAGCGCCGCCGAGGCGACCCAGACCTACGCCGACCATGTCAGCCGGGTCATCGCCAGATTGACCGACGGCTTCGGCGCGCCCGGCGTGATCAACCTGATCACCGCCCACCTGACCGTGGTCGGCGGCCGCTCCGGCGGCGGCGAGCGGGAGGTGCACACCGTCCTCGGCTACGCCGTACCGGCCACCGTCTTCCCGACCGGCACGCACTACGTGGCGCTGGGTCACCTGCACCGGGCACAGCAGCTCGAGGCGCCCTGCCCGGTGCGCTACAGCGGAAGCCCGCTGGCGGTCGACTTCGGTGAGGAGGAGAACGTCGCCTCGGTCAGCGTCGTCGACGTCACCGCCAGCACCGCCGCCCGGGTACGCGAGGTGCCGGTCGCCGCCGCCACGACGCTGCGTACCGTCCGAGGCACCCTCGAGGAGCTGGCCGCCACCGACCACGGCGACGCCTGGCTGCGGGTCTTCATCCAGGAGGCACCCCGGGCCGGACTTCGTGAGCAGGTGCAGGAATTGCTGCCCCGGGCGCTGGAGATCCGGATCGACCCGGAGTTCGCCCGTACCCAGCCCGGCCCCAGTCGTACCACCCAGCGCACCGGGCGGGCCCCCGGCGAGCTGTTCGCCGACTACCTCGACGCGCGCGGGCACGGCGACGACGGTGTCCGGTCCCTGTTCGACACCCTCTACGAGGAGGTGACCTCGTCGTGAGGCCGCTGCGGCTGGACCTGGCCGGTTTCACCGTCTTCCGCGAGGAGACCACGGTCGACTTCACCGACGCCGACTTCTTCGCGCTGGTCGGACCGACCGGATCGGGCAAGTCCAGCATCCTGGACGCGATCTGTTTCGCCCTCTACGGCCAGGTTCCCCGCTGGGGCAGCAGCCGGGGCATCGCCTCCGCGCTCGCCCCTTCCGCCAACGAGGCCAGGGTGCGGTTGGTCTTCGAGAGCGCCGGCAGCCGCTACGTCGCCACCCGGGTGATCCGTCGCGACTCGCGCGGCGTGGTCAAGACCGGCAACGCCGGGCTGCAGCTGATGCCACCGGGTTTCGACGTGACCCGGCTCGACACCGGGATGAGCCCGGACGACCTCGGCGAGGTGCTGGCCGGCACCCCCGCCGAGATGGGGCAGGCGGTACTGGACGCCGTCGGGCTGCCGTACGAGCAGTTCACCACCTGCGTGCTGCTGCCTCAGGGCCGGTTCGCGGACTTCCTGCACGCCAAACCGGCCACCCGCCAGCAGATCCTGGTCAACCTGCTCGGGCTGCACGTCTACGAACGGATTCAGAAACAGGCCACCGCGCGGGCGGCCACCGCGGAAGCGGCGGTCGCGGCCGTCGATCAGCTGCTCGGGGGTCTGGCCGACGCCGACTCCGCGGCGGTCGACGCCGCGGTGACCCAACTCGACGCGATCCGGACCTTGACGGCGGCGGTCGAGGCTGCCCTCCCAGAGCTGGAACAGGCACAACGGACGGTGGCGAGCGCCACCGACCAGGTCACCGGGCTCGACGGCGACATCGGCCTGCTCGGCCGGGTCGAGCCGCCGGCGGCGGCTGCCGCGCTCGCCGACGAAGTGGCGGCGGCCCGGGCCACGGCCGCCGAGGTGGAACGGTCCGTCACCGTCGCCGAGGAACGCGAAGAAAAGATCCGCGCCGAGTTGGCCGCCGCCGGTGACCCGGCCACCCTGCGACTGCTGGTGCAGGCCCACGCCGAACGGGACCGGGTCGCCGCCGAATCGGCCGAACTGGCCCCGGTGGTGGCCACGGCGCAGACCGAGCACGAGGCGAGCGTCGCGGCGCTAGGGACGGCGCGCGCGGCCGCCGCCGCTGCTGCCGCGGACCTGGAGCAGGCCCGCCGGGCGTACCAGGAGGCGCAGACCGCCGACCTGGCGGCGGCGCTGCGCCACGACATGGTGGCCGGCGAGGACTGCCCCGTCTGCGAACGACCGGTCGACGTCGTTCCGGCGGTCCCGGCCGGTTCCCGGGTGGCCGAGGCGAAAGCCGCCGGGCAGGTGGCGCGGGCCACCGCCGACCGGGCGCAACAGCAGGTCACCGCCGCCGAGCAGGTGGTCCGGGAGGTCGAACGCGCCCTCGACCGGGCCCGGGTACGGGCCGAGCAGCTCAGCGTCCGGTTGGCTCAGCTCGACACCGAGCTGTCCGCCTCCCCTGGTGTCGAAGCGGTGCGGGCCGAGCTGGCCGTCGTCGACCGGCTGCAGGGCTCGCTCGACGAAGCGGGCGGGCAGGTACGACGGGCCAGGGAGGCCGCCCGTCGGGCCCAGCGTGCCGCCGTCGCCGACGAGCAACGGCTACAGGCGGCGTGGCGGGAGTTCGATGCCGTCCGGGACACCGTCGCCCGGCTGGCGCCACCGGCGACCGACCGTTCCGACCTGGCCACCGCCTGGACGCAGCTCGCCGGCTGGGCACAGGAGCTGGCGGCTGACCGCCGCGCGGCCCGGGTTTGCGCGGACTCCGAGCTGGCCGCCGCCCGGGCAGCGGCCGACAGGGTCGGCGCGCGCGCCGACGAACTGTTCGTCGCCGCTGGTCTGCGCCCGCCCGGCGCGGACGGTTCCGGGCCGGACGGTTCCGGGCCGGCCACCCGCCGCTCCCGCCCGGCCGGCACCGGGGCGCCGCAGCCGGCCGAGTACCGGCAGGCTGCCGCGCTGGCGGTGCAGCGGGCGCAGAGCGAACACGACCGGGTCGCCGAACGGTTCGCCCAGGCCGGTGAGCTGCGCCAGCGGCGCACGGAACAGGAACGTTCCGCCCAGGTGGCCCGGACACTGGCCGGGCATCTGCGGGCGAACAACTTCGAACGGTGGCTGCTGGTCGAAGCGCTGGACCTCCTGGTGGACGGTGCCTCGCTGATCCTGCGGGAGTTGTCCAGCGGGCAGTACGAACTCGTCCACGACGCCGGCGAGTTCTTCGTCGTCGACCATCACGACGCCGGGCTGCGCCGCGGCGTGCGTACCCTGTCCGGCGGCGAGACCTTCCAGGCGTCGCTGGCACTGGCGTTGGCGCTGTCCGAGCAGCTGGCTGGGATGTCGACCAGCGCGGCGAGTCTGGAGTCGATCGTGCTCGACGAGGGATTCGGATCGCTGGACGCCGCGACGCTGGACACCGTCGCGGCGACCCTCGAAGCACTGGCCGCCCGGGGGGACCGGATGGTCGGGCTGGTCACCCACGTCCCGGCGCTGGCCGAACGGGTACCTGTGCGGTTCGAGGTACGCAAGGACGCCCGGACGGCGTCGGTTCACCGGAGCGGAATGTGACCGCCGCGGCGACGCAGCAGCGGGCCGACGGCGTCCGCTGGTTCGTCGAAGGGTGGCAGCCCGGCTACGGCACGTCGTTCGAGGCGCCGGAACCGGGGGGTCCGGCTACGACGGACGACAGTCAGGACGCCACCGATCTCGCGGTGGAGCTGGACCCGGCGGCATGGCAGCCCCTGCGCCAGCCAGCCGATGTCCGGGCACCGGACGTGGTGCTGCTGGTCGACGGGGTACGCCGGATCGACGCTTCGCTGTGGAGCGACGAGCCGGACGGGGTCTCCTATCCGGCCGTGGCCGCCTCGTACGCCGCCGGAGTGGTCCGGTGTGACCTGCGCCGAGGGGCCGCGACGTTGGCCGGAGCCCGCCCGGAGCGCGGCCTGTTCACCCCGAACGCCGCCGCGACCGACCTGGCCATCGGCCAGATTCGCTACCCGGCGAGGCGGGTCGACCACACGGATCCGGCGACCCTGGCGCAGGCGGTGCAGCCGGCGCTGGCCGCGCTGGAGATCGCCGTGTCCGAGCAGGCCCGTGCCGAGGCCGGCACCGACGGCGAGCTGCTGGTGGTCGACGGTCCGCTACGCGGGCGGCAGTTGCCGAACACCGTCGGATACGTCAAGTCGCACAGCCGTACCTATCTGCCGGCGAGCCTGATGCCGGTGGTGACCGGGCTGCGACCGGCCGAACGTTCCCCGGTGTTCCTGCATGGCACCCGGTGGCGCAACTACTCGTGGTACCTACGGCTACCCGGGCCCCGCGGAGCGCCCTGGGCTGGCATCGTCCGGGTGGAGTGCCGACCGGACGTCACCGCTCAGGCTGCGATCGCGTTGGCCGATCTTTCGCTGGCCGCGCTGCCCCGGTTCGCCTCGACGCCGTACAAGGATCCGCGGGCGCCGCAGAACCTCGTGCCGATCGCCGGACTGGAACGGCGGCTACGGGCGATGCTCGGCGACGCGCGGCTGCTACACCGGGCGTTGAGCCTCGGGGCCGCCCGCGGCTGAAGCGGGCGGGTGCCGGCGGGCCACGGCGGAGGCGGGCCACGGCGGAGGCGGCCGACAGCGGCTGGACCGGCACCGGCCATACTGATCCGGTGGGCCGCACCCGTAGGACTGCGCCGCCGACGGTGCAGGTCGACACCGGCACGGCACAGCTCGCCGTGGACCCGGACCGCCGCCGCGCGTACACCCTGCTGTTGGACGGCACCCAGCAGTCACACGTCGACCTGGACGACCCGACGCACCTGGAGTTCGAGTACGTGCGCCGGATCGCCGCCGCCGTCGACCTGGCCGCCCTGCCCGGCAAGCCGTTGCGGGTGCTGCACCTGGGCGGCGGGGCGCTGACCCTGCCCCGGTACCTGACCGCCACCCGCCCCGGGTCGAGCCAGCGGGTGGTGGAGATCGACGCCGCGCTGGCCGAGCTGGTCCGCCGGGAACTGCCCTGGCCGCCCGACCGCAACCTGCGGGTACGCGTCGGCGACGCGCGGGCGGCCGTCGAGCAGGCTCGCCCCGGCAGCTACGACCTGGTGATCGCCGACGTGTTCGCCGGTGCCCGTACCCCGGCGAGGCTGACCTCGGTGGAGTTCGTCGCCGAGGTCGCCCGGGTGCTCGCCCCCGACGGCCAGTTGCTGTCCAACGTGGCCGACGGGCCACCGCTGCGCTGGGCACGCCGACATCTGGCCTCGGTACGGCAGGCGCTGCCCGGGATCTGCCTGATCGCCGACGCGGCGGTGCTGCGGCAACGCCGGTACGGCAACCTCGTCGTCGTCGCCGGGAAGACCCTCCCCAGGGTCGCCGATCTGGCCCGGCGGGCCGCAGGCGACTGGTTCCCGAGCCGGGTGGTGCACGGCACCGAACTCGACCGGCTGATCGCTGGCGCCACCCCGATCGGCGACGCGACCGCGCAACCGTCGCCGCCGCCACCGAACAAAACTTTTCCCGATGGGCTTTGATCCGTACGCCGGCCGACTCCGTACTTCGGGGTGGGCCCCCAGCCGCGGGCCGCTTGTCGGTTTCGTCGGATGGAGGTCCTGCGATGTACGCGGTCGCGAGCGGCTGGCAGGCGCAACCGGTCCGGCTAGGCGTCACCGGCAGCAGGTCACGCAGCACCGGGACCACGCAACGTTGGCAGACCATCGACGGGAGGGCGGCCGAGCGCGATGATGAGCCGGTGACGCCACGGACCACCCACAGCCGGCACCAGGCCGGGATGCCGGAGTCCAGCCATGGAGACGAGCTTGTCCGTACGCTCTACGCGGAACACGCCCGGCCGTTACTGGGCTTCGTGCTCCGGCTGACCGGGGGGGACCGGCAGCGGGCGGAAGACATCGTCCAGGAGACACTGCTACGGGCGTGGCGCAACGCCCACCGGCTCGGTGCGCAGGGTCAGGCGTCGTTGCGACCTTGGTTGGTCACCGTGGCCCGACGGATCGCCATCGACGATCACCGTAGTGAGAAGGCCAGGCCGACCGAGGAGTACGACCGGGACCTGGAGAGTTTCGCCGAATCCGACGGCACCGATCAGGTACTGCGTCAGATGACCGTCACCGATGCGATGCGGACGCTGAGTCAGCCGCATCGGGAGATCCTGGTCGAGACCTACTTCCGAGGCCGGACGGTGCCCGAGGCGGCTGCCGCGCTGGGGCTGCCATTGGGGACCGCGAAGTCGCGGGTCTACTACGCGCTACGAGCGCTGCGGTCGGCGCTGCAACAGCGGGGGGTTACAGAATGACACGGTCCGCGCACTGGGATGTCGGAGCGTACGCGCTCGGCGCACTCGACCCCGACGACGTCGAGCAGTTCGAGGAGCACCTGGCGGGATGTTGGGCCTGCGCGGCCGAGCTCGAATCGCTGATCCCGATCATCGGACTCATGTCTACGGTAGACATCAGCCAGCTGGAGGACAGCCCTGCCCTCCCTCAGGCGAGCCCCATCGGTGTGAACCGGGCTGGTGGGGCAGCCGACGGCGACAACGACGTTCCGGAGCCGACCAGGTCGGCCGGCGGACTCGGCGCCGATCGGCATCGCGACCACGGTCAGGTCCGTCCGCTCGGCCACGCCCGTAGCTCCCGGCGATGGCTGACCGGTCGCCCCTTGCAGATCGCCGCCGGGTTTGTCCTGACCGCAACGTTGACCGGTGCCTCGTTCCTCGCCGGCTCGCAGTGGTTCGGTGACACCGGCACCGTTCCGCAGGCCGGTCCGGACACCACCTTGTCGACCACCGCACCGACGACTGATCCCCAGTCCGGGGTGGGTGGCCCCGAGGTCACCGGTGAGAAGTTCAGCACCGTGGACCCCTCCACCGGAGTCGAGGCCGACGTGGTGCTCGACGAGGCGGCCTGGGGTACCCAGGTGTCGTTCGCGTTGCGCCGGGTGCCGGGGCCGATGCAGTGCCGGCTGGTGGTGATCCGGGCCAGCGGGACGGCCGAGGTGCTGTCGACCTGGTCGGTGCCGGAGGCCGGGTACGGGACCGCGCAGCAACCCGCACCGCTGCTGCTGACCACGTCGACGGCGGCACCACGCGACGACATCGAACAGATTCAGGTGCAGGCGGTCGACCGGTCCGGGGTGGCCACCGCGATCGTGACGGTACCGGTCTGACCGAAGGATCAGCCGTTTCCGATATCAGCGGTACCGACTGTGGAAAGCGAAGCTCGTGGGTGTCCGGGTAGACCCGGACACCCACGAGCTGTTTGTTCGTATCGACTGGGATACGGACGGCCCGTACGCCTCGACGGGGACGCGGGACGTGCGCACACGCAGCCGACGGAGGCCTGGTTCAACCCGTGGCTGTGAAATTGTGCACCTTGGGATCCCGATCCAAACCCGCAGATGCTGCGTATTCCTAGTTGAAGCCCGATGTGGACGAAATAGGGAGGGCACGTGGCACTGGGAAAGCGGACCGTCATAGTCGCAGGCGCACTGGCGGCACTCGTGTTGCCGGGTTGTGCCCCGGCAGGTTACAACCCGGACGACTTTGGCGGCGCTCAGGCCCAGCCAGTCGTCAACGCCGCGAACGCGGCGCAGGCATCAGCGGCGCCCGAGCCGGTCGACAACGAGGACATCGCGGTCGACATCGCCGACGAGGACCTGACCAAGGAACTGGTCGGCAAGGCCGTCGACAAGATGGGCGACGTCGTCACGGACGACGACGGCTGGCTGCTCTACCGCTTCGAGAACGACTCCAACGACCCGGCGACCTCGAACTGTGAGGGCGACTGCGCCAAGATCTGGCCGCCGGCGCTCACCGACGGGGACCCGATCCTGTCCGGAGTGGATGAGGACCTCGTCGGGACGGTCAACCGGCCCGACGGCACCCGGCAGCTGACCATCGACGGATGGCCGATCTACTACTACGCGGGCGACGAGAAGCCCGGCGAGTGGAAGGGCCAGGGTGTCGGCGGCACCTGGTTCGTCGTCCAGCCGGACGGCAAGAAGAACCTGGAATGCCTGCCGGAGGGGACGCCGAAGCCGATCGCGGTGCCGGACGGTGATGGTCGCGACAACATCAACGGCAAAGACGGCTCCAAGGACGACTCCGATCTGGACAGCGATCTGGACAGCGATCTGGACGACTCGGGCGACTACGACTACTGACCCCACGGCGCCCGTTTGAAACGCGGCGGCCGGTCGTTGCCAGGGAGGGCGCGGCCGGCCGCCGCCGCGTATGCGGGAGAATCCCGTAGTTGCGCATGCACGATCAGCGAGCTTGAAATTCACGTTAAGCCACTCCTAAGTGTTTCGTAGTTACGTGAAGCCTTGTTGACTGAGCCTTTGCGAGTAACGGTCCGCGACTGGGTGTAGTGCCGGTACTCGGCTCAGGTGGTTCGGTTGTG